>NZ_JAIWOF010000197.1 GCF_020217025.1 Flavobacterium sp.
GTCAAGTAGATGAATATGCAGCTTGGGTTAAAACTTTATCGTTTGTAGAAGTTTCAGATGCGGATTTAGATAATGATACTTACGAATCTGCCGAAAAACAATATCTACAAAACAATAACAAACAAGCGATTTCAGGATTTTCAAGTTATGTAAGCAAATTTCCAAATGGAATTCATGCTTTAAAAGCGAATTTCTACTTAGCACAATTGTATTTTGCTGATAATTTAGAAGCAAATTCAGTGAAACATTATGAGTTTGTAGTATCAAAACCAAGAAATGAATTTACAGAACAAGCTTTAGCGCGTTTGTGTCAAGTACACTTGAAAGCTAAGAATTATGATAGCGCGATTCCAGTTTTAAAGCGTTTAGAAACAGAAGCTGATTTTCCACAAAATATAACTTATGCGCAATCAAATTTAATGAAATCGTATTACGAAAAACAAGATTTTACTAATGCCGTTGTGTATGCCGATAAAGTGTTGAAAAACGACAAAATCGACGATAGAATTAAGAGTGATGCTCAAATTATCGTAGCGCGTTCAGCTATTAAAACGAATGATGAAGCTAAAGCGAAAGAGGCGTATGCTAAACTTCAAAAAATTGCAAAAGGGGAATTAGCGGCCGAAGCTTTGTATTACGATGCATATTTCAAAAACAAAGAAGGTAAGTTTGAACCATCGAATGTTGTGGTACAAAAAATCGCAAAAGATTATTCAGGTTATAAATATTACGGAGCGAAGAGTTTGGTAATTATGGCGAAAAACTTCTACGGATTAAAAGATAGTTTCCAAGCGACTTACATTTTAGAAAGTGTAATTGAAAACTTCAAAGAATATACAGATGTAATCGAAGAAGCGCAAAAAGAATTGGATTTCATCAAAGGAGAAGAAGCAAAACGTAATTCATCAATCACAAATTAATAAAATAAGATAATTGTCATACTGAACTCGTTTCAGTATCTAACATCTCATTTAAAAATAAAGAACATGAAGAAATTAAATATAATCGCCATAGTTTTAGTCGTATTCGGAATTCAATTTTCTTTTGCCCAAGTAAAAGATGAAAACATTGGTTCGGAAGTGGTAAACATTGTAAAACCATACACTCCAACTATTTCAGATGCTTTCAAAGTGAAAGAAACACCTGTTTTAGAAGATGAAGAAGAGCAAAAAAAGGAACCTATTCAGTATAATATTTTCTCATTTCCAGTAGCTTCTACATTTACACCAGCAAAAGGAAAAGCAGCTGGAGTAGATAAAACCGAAAAAGAAAAATTATACAACAATTACGCTACTTTAGGTTTTGGAAATTACCCAACAATCAATGCGGAATTGTTCATTACACAAAATTTAAGCAGAAGTAATTATGTAGGTGGAATGTTGCGTCATTTGTCGTCTCAAGGCGGAATTAAAGATTTGGTTTTAGATGATAAATTCTACAACACTAGTTTAGATGTAACGTACGGAGTTCGTGAGCGCGATATGAGTTGGAACGTAGATTTAGGTGTGAAAAACCAAATTTACAATTGGTACGGTTTACCAACAGAAACGATTTTCTTCGATGACGCTACAATTGCAGGAATTGATTCAAAACAAACGTATAATACGATAGCTCTTGGCGGAAAAATGAGTTTCAAAGACGGAATTTTCAATGATGCGAGCATGCAATTTAAACGTTTTTCTGATGGATTAAGTTCTGGTGAAAATCGTTTTTTCATCAAACCTAATTTCGATTTTGATGTGATGAATCAAAAAGTAAAAGCGGATTTTGTTGTGGATTATGTAGGTGGAAGTTTTGATAGAATGTACGATGTAGATGCAGAATTAAAATATAGTACGATTATCGCAGGAACAAGGCCAAGTATTTTATATCAAAAAGATGATTTATCAGTTCAAATTGGAGCTGGTGTGTATTATGCAACTGCAAAAATTAACGGAGAAAGCGATGGTAAAATCTTTGTTTATCCAAATATTAAAGCGTCATACAAGTTAGTAGGTGATATTTTGGTAGCTTATGCTGGAGCAGAAGGTGATTTAGAGCAAAATTCATATGCTGATTTTGTAGATCAAAATCCGTTTGTGTCTCCAACAATGTTCATTGCGCCAACCGATAATAGATACGATTTGTATGTTGGTATGAAAGGAAAATTAGCGAATTCAGTTGCTTTCAATGTTAGAGCTTCTAATAAAAATCAAGGTGATCGAGCTTTATTTGTAAGTAATGGTTTTGATGGAACAGGAACGAATACGAATGGTTATGCTTACGGAAATTCATTCGGAGTAGTGTATGATGATTTAAATACGCTAAGTATTTTTGGAGAATTGAAAGCCGATTTTTCTAAAAACGTAACTTTCGGAATCAACGGAACCTACAACAATTATTCAACCGACACACAAGCGGAAGCATGGAATTTACCACAATTAAAAATTGGTTCAACTGTAGATTTTGATATCAACGAAAAATGGTATGCGGGCGCGAATGTATTTTTTGTTGGCGAAAGAAAAGATTTAATTTCAATTCAAGATGATTTAACGATTAATCCAGGAACTTTCACTACAACTGTAGTAACTTTAGATAGCTATTTCGATTTGAATGCGCACGTAGGCTACAAATACAACGCAAGATTAACGGCTTTTTTAAAAGGAAACAACTTAGCCAATCAACAATACAATCGTTGGGCGAATTTCCCAGTACAAGGTATTCAGGTGTTGTTAGGTGCTAATTATAAGTTCGATTTTTAAAACTTCAATATTCAATATTCGTTGTTCCTAGTTGAAAAATGTTAAATATTCAATTTTGAATAACGAGTTATGAAGTTTACTAAAGTCGTTTCATGAGTTTTTTATTATAATATTTTATGAATAAATATCTCTTTATTATTTTTTGTTTTAGTTTTTTGAGTTGTAATAAGAGAGAGCAAATTATACCCGATTATAATTCTGTTGCAAATCAATTAATTGAACAAGTTTTGAAAGATAACTCTTTTAATGATTGTTGTATGCTTGAAATTCCTGAAAAAACTTTTTTAGAAATAAGAGAAGAAGAAAGTCCTTTAATTGCAATTAGTACACAAAAAACTATAATGCAAAAGCTCCAAATAACATCAGATAAAAGTTTAGATAGTCTTCAAAATCAAACTAGAAATTTTAAAATAAATAGAGATATATTAAACCAATTCAAATTGAATTTAGTTAATGATAGTATCTTGAGATTTACAGACGAAAATTTAACAATTTGTCCAAAAGGAATCGTTGTTATTAGTAAACCAATATTTGATAAAAATTTTCAAACAGCAGTTATTAGCATTGGTTTTGGATTTACTTGTAGCCTTGGACATGTTGAAAAATATCGATTAAAAAACGGTAAATGGTATCATGACTAAATTGCTATTTGTACTAATTCATAGAATTTCTTTATTTTAGAATTCTTTCCTTAGATTTTATTATAAATTTTAACAAAACAATAATCCTTGTATTCTTAATGCCTTATTAGTAAACTTAGTGGTTATATTTTTACTTAACATTATTAAATAATGAAAATAAATATTAAAGTTTTTATTCCATCAGTTTTTCTTTTTGTTTCTTGTGATGGTTATCAGTCTATTGATGGAATGACTGTTGACTCTGAAACACATAAACCAATTAATAATGTTCAGATAAGAGAAATTAAAGAGGTTGATGCTTTAGGATTTTCCGATGAACAAGGATATTTTGAGTTTCATGAAATAAAAGGATTTGCTTTTGGTGATAAAGAAATGACTCTTGTTTTTTCAAAAGACAGTTATACATCGGATACAATTACTTTTATTAATAATGAAAGTAAGTTAATTAAATTAGAAAAAATTGCTGAAAAACAATAATCCTTGCATCCTTAGTGCTCTTTGCGGTTAAACATTCATCATGACATTCAAACAAAAAATAAAATCCCATTATGAAAACCTATTATCGGAGAAAATAAACGAATTACGCTTTATGATTTCCGATTTGGCTCAAGATGCGCAAAACGACGCGAAAGGTTCGGCTGGCGATAAGCACGAAACTGCTTTGTCCATGATGCATTTGGAGCAAGAAAAACTCAATCAAAAATTAGCAGAAATCATCGAACAAAAAAACATTGTAGATAAGATAGATGCTGATGCAATTCACACCAAAGTAGTACTCGGAAGTTTGGTTCAAACCAATGAAATGTTATTTTATATCAGTGCTGCCTTACCTAAAAGTCAACTCGAAAATAAAACCATAATTGCTGTTTCTCCGCAATCACCATTAGGAAGTCAATTAATGGGAAAAAGTCTCGGCGATGAGGTTGTAATCAATACAAATCGATTCCAAATTAAAACAATCGAATGATTCAGAAGCCACTCACTTGAGTGGTTTTTTTATGATTTGTAATCAAATTAAACCCAAATACACTTTTTAAATTTATAATTTAATTAAAAAATCATTTTTTAGTTTAAAGTTATAACTAAAATTAAATTTATGGTTTAATATTTAAACTTATATGTTCAATTTTGCTTCATCAAATTAAGTGAATTAATTCTTTCACTTAAATAATTAAACATTTCAATAATTAAACTAAAAAGTTATGTGCGGAATATTAGCCATTATAGGAAAAGGAAAAGAAGAGGCATTAGTACAACAATTGTCTAAAAGAATGAGCCATCGTGGTCCAGATGAAAGTGATATTCATGTAACCGTGAAAGGACATATTTTAGCTCACGAACGTTTGTCAATTGTCGATTTACATACTGGAAAACAACCCATTCAAGGAACCGATTCGGCTTGGATGGTGCATAATGGCGAAATATACAATCACAAAAAATTAAGAGAAACCACTTTAAAACATCACACGTTTAGAACCACATCAGATTCAGAAGTTATAGTGCATTTGTATGAAGAATTTGGTTACGATTTCTGTGATATGTTAGATGGAATTTTCGCTTTGGTAGTTATAGATGGAGATGATTATATCGTAGCTCGCGATCCACTAGGAGTAAAACCTTTGTATTATGGAATGGACGAAAGAGGACGCTTGTATTTTGCATCTGAAATGAAAGCGATTACCGACCAATGTAAGTCATTCTCAACCTTTCCTCCAGGACATTATTATACTGAAAAAACAGGTTTCGTTAAATATTATAAACCAGAATGGGAAGCACACGAAAAAGCAGTTGAAAAACTAGATTTACAAGCTTTACAATCAAGTTTGACACAAGCGGTAGAAAAACGTTTAATGTGTGATGTACCTTTTGGAGTTCTACTTTCTGGTGGATTGGATTCATCTTTAATAGCTTCAATAACGTCAAGATTGTTAGAAGGAAGCGGACAAGAATTGCATTCGTTTTCTATCGGATTAGATGCTTTGGCTCCGGATTTAGTAGCAGCAAAAAAAGTGGCCGATTTCATAGGAACAACACATCACGAAATTCATTTCACTGTCGAACAAGGAATCGAGATTTTAGATAAATTGATTTGGCATTTGGAAACCTATGATGTAACGTCAATTCGTGCGAGTACGCCTATGTATTTCTTGTCGAAAGCAATTACGGAAAAAGGAATCAAAATGGTATTGTCAGGAGAAGGTGCGGATGAAATTTTCGGAGGTTATTTGTATTTCCGAAATGCACTATCAGTATTAGATTTTCAAAAAGAAACAATCGAACGCGTTCAAAAGTTATTTACAGCCGATTTACTTCGTGCCGATAAATCAACCATGGCGCACGGATTAGAAGCAAGAGTTCCGTTTTTGGATAAAGCGTTTTTGGATTTAGCAATCAAAATTCAACCTGAAGAAAAAATGCCAAAAACTTATGACGGAATTGAAAAATATATTTTACGAAAAGCATTCGATACACCCGAAAAACCCTTTTTGCCTGAAGAGATATTATGGAGACAGAAAGAACAGTTTTCTGATGGAGTAGGGTATAACTGGATTGATACTTTAATCGAGTATTGCTCAAGTCAAGTAACAGATGAAGAATTTGAAAAAGCAAAACTGTTCTTTCCTTATAACACGCCAGTTACAAAAGAGGCATTTTATTATAGAAGGATATTTCATAAGCATTTTCCACAAGAAAGTGCAGCACAAACAGTTCGAAAATGGATTCCAAAATGGCAAGAAAATCAAGATCCAAGTGGAAGAGCAAATGCAGCTCACGTTAAGGCAGATGTGTCGATTTCAGTAGAAATGGAGAAAATATAGTTTATAGTTTAGGTTTGTTGTTTTGAAAGACCTCTTTAATTCCGTTTTAAAGAGGTTTTTTTATTTCTTCTGTTTTGAGGAAATTAAAAAATCATTTAAAATTAAATTTAAGGTTGTTTTTATTCGATTTAAGCCACTTTTATCAAAAATTAACAAATGTTGATAACTTAACATCGAGTTGATGTGGTTTTTATTTCTTGTTTTTATCTAATTACTTATATTTGTTGATATAAAAATATTTATTTAGCACAAATATTATGAGTGAAGAAAATAAAAAAGGTAGTTATTCAGCCGATAGTATTCAGGCATTAGAAGGAATGGAGCACGTAAGAATGCGTCCTTCCATGTATATTGGAGATACTGGAGTTCGTGGATTACACCATTTAGTTTATGAAGTTGTAGATAACTCAATTGATGAGGCTTTAGCAGGACATTGTGATACTATTTATGTAGCAATTAATGAAGATAATTCGATTACGGTTGAAGATAACGGTCGTGGTATTCCAGTTGATTTACACAAAAAAGAAGGCGTTTCGGCACTTGAGGTTGTAATGACAAAAATTGGTGCTGGAGGTAAATTCGATAAAGATTCGTATAAAGTTTCTGGAGGTCTTCACGGGGTTGGGGTTTCGTGTGTTAATGCACTTTCTGACCATTTAAAGGCAACGGTATTCCGTGAAGGTAAAATTTACGAACAAGAATACGAAAGAGGAAAAGCATTATATCCAGTTAAACAAATTGGAACTACAGAAAAAAGAGGTACAATGGTTACTTTCAAACCAGATGCTACCATTTTTACTCAGACTTTAGAATATTCTTACGATACATTAGCATCTCGTTTACGTGAGCTTTCTTTCTTAAATAAAGGAATCAGAATTACTTTAACAGATAAAAGAAATCCTGATGAAAAAGGTGAGTTTCCAGTTGAAACTTTCCAATCTAAAGAAGGTTTGAAAGAGTTTGTTAAGTTTTTAGATGGAAATCGTGTGCCAATCATTGGTCATGTAATTTCAATGGAACATGAAAAAGGTGAAATTCCTGTTGAGGTTGCTTTAATTTACAATGAAAGTTATTCAGAAAATATCTTTTCATATGTAAATAATATCAATACGCACGAAGGAGGAACACACTTGCAAGGTTTTCGTATGGGATTAACGCGTACGTTAAAAAAATATGCAGATGCTTCTGGATTATTAGATAAATTAAAATTTGAAATTTCTGGAGATGACTTCCGTGAAGGTTTAACAGCTATTATTTCGGTAAAAGTGGCAGAACCTCAATTCGAAGGTCAAACTAAAACCAAATTAGGAAATAGAGAAGTAGTTTCTCCAGTTTCTCAAGCGGTTTCAGAAATGTTAGAAAATTATTTGGAAGAAAATCCAAATGATGCAAAAATTATTGTTCAAAAAGTAATTTTAGCTGCTCAAGCACGTCACGCTGCCAAAAAAGCACGTGAAATGGTACAACGTAAAACCGTAATGGGTGGCGGTGGATTACCAGGTAAATTATCAGATTGTTCTGAGCAAGATCCAGCAAAGTGTGAAATTTTCCTTGTTGAGGGAGATTCGGCAGGTGGAACTGCAAAACAAGGTCGTGACAGAGCTTTTCAAGCGATTTTGCCATTACGTGGTAAGATTTTGAATGTTGAAAAAGCAATGCAGCATAAGGTGTTCGAAAACGAAGAGATTCGTAATATTTTCACCGCTTTAGGAGTTACCATTGGTACCGAAGAAGATAGTAAAGCTTTGAACCTTTCTAAGTTACGTTACCACAAAGTAGTGATTATGTGTGATGCCGATGTCGATGGTTCTCACATTTCAACATTAATTCTAACATTCTTCTTTAGATTTATGAAAGAATTAATTGAAGGAGGTCACGTGTATATTGCAACACCACCTTTATACTTGGTTAAAAAAGGAAACAAAAAAGAATATGCTTGGAACGATGATCAACGTGATTTGGCTAACGAAAGAATGGGTGGAAGTGCTGCAATTCAACGTTATAAAGGTCTTGGAGAGATGAACGCAGAGCAATTATGGGAAACAACATTAAATCCAAATTATAGAACTTTACGTCAAGTAACTATTGATAGTTTAACAGAGGCGGATAGAGTTTTCTCTATGTTAATGGGAGATGAAGTGCCACCTCGTAGAGAATTTATCGAGAAAAACGCTGCTTATGCAAAAATTGATGCGTAAATCAATACTTTTTGGTAAATTTGTAAATGAAAAAATGTTGAATTTCAATTTTATATAAATATTTAATATACACAACAAAATGAAAGTAACAATAGTTGGTGCGGGTAACGTAGGTGCAACATGTGCAGATGTTATTTCGTACAGAGGAATTGCAAGTGAAGTAGTATTAGTAGACATCAAAGAAGGTTTTGCAGAAGGTAAAGCGATGGATATTATGCAATGTGCTACAACAACTGTATTCAACACACAATTAAGCGGAACAACAGGTGATTATTCTAAAACTGCAGGAAGTGATGTGGTAGTTATTACATCTGGAATTCCAAGAAAACCAGGAATGACGCGTGAAGAATTAATCGGAATCAATGCAGGAATCGTTAAATCGGTTGCGGATAACGTATTAACACATTCTCCAAATGCAATTATTGTTGTAGTATCAAATCCAATGGATACTATGACGTATTTAACATTAAAAGCTACAGGATTGCCTAAAAATAGAGTAATTGGAATGGGTGGAGCTTTAGATAGTTCTCGTTTCAAATATTTCTTATCGAAAGCATTAGACAAACCAGCTAATGATGTTCAAGGTATGGTAATTGGAGGTCACGGTGATACTACTATGATTCCATTAACACGTTTAGCATCTTACAATGGTGTTCCTGTTTCTAATTTCTTATCTCAAGCTGAGTTAGATAAAGTTGCTGCTGATACTATGGTGGGTGGTGCTACTTTAACAGGTTTATTAGGAACTTCTGCTTGGTATGCGCCAGGAGCTTCTGTAGCGTATTTAGTAGATAGTATTTTAAACGATCAAAAACGTATGATTCCATGTTCAGTTTTCTTAGAAGGGGAGTATGGACAAGAAGATATTTGTATGGGAGTTCCATGTATTATTGGTAAAAACGGTGTTGAGAAAATCGTTGACGTACAATTAAATGATGCTGAAAAAGCATTGTTTGCTAAGAGTGCAGATGCAGTTCGTAACATGAACGCCGATTTGAAATCAGTATTGTAATTTCACATCAAAATAAAATTGAAAAACTGTCAAGAAATTGGCAGTTTTTTTTTGTTATAATCATTTTTTAAATACTATTTTAAAATGGTATTTGTTTCTAAAGATTGGAGTTTTCAACAATATTTTCTGTTTTGTGAAATACTTTTTTAAGTTGCAAGTGTTTCATTTTTAAGGAATAATGTGTTTTTGTAGTGAAACTTAGGTAAAAAGGTTGCTTTAATCGAAAATAAAATTGCTAAATCCTATTGTAAATTATATATTTGTCCGTTTTTATAAAATAGAATAAATAAATTTTAGAATAATGCAGAATAGAGGACTTATTAAATTTTTCGCAATTATCTTTGCTTTGGTATGTGTATACCAGCTTTCTTTTACTTTCGTAGCGAATAGTATTGTTTCTGATGCAAAAGCTTTTGCAAAAGGAGATTCAGCTAAAGAATTACGCTATTTAGATTCTATCGGTAAAGAAGAAGTATACCTAGGTCATACTTACAAAGAAGTTACTAATAACCAAATCAACAAAGGTCTTGACTTAGAAGGAGGATTAAACGTTATTCTTCAAATTTCAGTTAAAGATGTTTTGAAAGGA
>NZ_JAIWOF010000198.1 GCF_020217025.1 Flavobacterium sp.
AATTTTCTTGAGTTTGTGTTTCATATTTGTTTGTTTTAAAATTTTCAACAAACAAAAGAAACTTTTTTGAATGCGTTGCTGTAGTTTTTCTGCATGTTTTTTAAAAAGAAACCCTTTCAAATTTGAAAGGGTTTCTTTTTTTAATTATTCTTTTTTCTTCTTGCCAAATAAATCTTTTAAAGCTCCGGTTGCTTTGTCTTTTACCGTGTTTTTAATTTCTTCTTTAGGTGTTGTTTTGGTTTTTGAAGTATCTGCTGCAGTTGTAGTGGTTCCAGAGGTATTGCCTTTGGTTCCATTCAACATATTGTTTAATGCATTCGTACCTTGATTCACATATTTCTCTTTCTGCATTTTAACCAATTGCGTAGTCAAATTTGTAGTCGATTGTTTTAAATCAGAATTAAATTTTGGTTGCGAAAAATTCCCTGTCATCAATCCATTTACGGGAATGCTCGTTATTTGTTTTTGATCAGCAGGCGTTAATTTCGCAATTAAATTAGTTACGTCTTTACCTAAATATTTCACCGGAACATCAAATTTCAAATTGTAATTCATTGTTTGATCAAAACCATGACTTCCACCAATATTCACTGTAATGTCTTGGTATTTAATGTCAAAAGGTTTTACATTAACTTTTCCATCTTTAAATGATAAAGCTGCTTTTACATCGTTTAAATTTACTTTACTCATATCGATGAATTTCAAGTTAGAACTTAAAGAAGTTAGCATTGCAGAGTTTTTTTCATTGATAGTAGTTGATAATAATTGTCCAAATAAATCCCCAGAAATCGTTTTTAAATTTGGTGTCATATCGTTTTGTAAATTTCCAGAAAGTTTGATGGTTGAATTCAGTTTTCCGTTAATAACACCAGCAATTGGAGCAATCGATTTTAACATGTCTAATTGGGTAAACGACTCGGCAATATTTACCGCGTTTAAACCTAAATCCATATCAAATTTTGGAGTTTTTCCTTTGGTAGAAACGGTTCCTGTTAAACCAATATTTCCACCAAAAATTCCCATTTTTAAATTATTCAATGTAACGGCTTCGTCACGAATAATCATATTTCCAGAAACATCTTTCAAATTTAAATTGTCATAAACTACAGTTGCTGCTTTAGCTGTAATGCTACAATCTAAGAAAGAAGGAATTTTAACCGCTTCAGTAGTTTTCTTGCCTTCATCATTAACCGTTGTAGTTGGTGCCATGAAATCAGAAACCACTAATTTAGTCGAATTCATGTTGAATTTTCCTTTCAAGATTTGGTTTTTGAACATGAATCCGTAGAAATTATCTAACGTTCCGTTTACTTGAATGTCAGACGAACCTGTTTTAGCATCCAATTTACTTAAGTTGATATGGTTTGGATTGAATGCTACATTTGCTTGATTAATTTTGAAAGGTTTCGCCATTTCGGGACCTTCATAATTAAATCCAGTTAAGCTCACCGTTCCCGAATTTTGTATGTTTTGATACTGACTTTTCTCTACCGATTGCATATCGAATTTCGTTTTTACATCGGCTTTTAGAATTCCAGTTAAGGGTTTGTCTAATTTTACAGGATACGCTTTGGTAACGTTTGCTAAATTGATAGTTCCTTTTAATTCGGCATCCACTAAAGCATTTGTGGCAATGTTTTTCACAATTGCCTTCGCATTAAAAACGTCTTGATCAATAGCAAATGACAATTGGTGTAAATTCACAAAAGTGTCATTCATTAAACCCGTTTCGTTAATAATATGGGTGTCAATTACAATGTTTTTTACCGATTTTGGTAAATCTGGATATTGGAATGATGCATTATTCGAAGCAATTTTCACATCAAAAGCGGGAATCGTAGTTTCAGTTAAATTTCCTTTTACTTTTCCATCTACTGAAAATTGTCCAGTTGTTTTTACTTTATTGATATCACCTGAATAAGCGGCTGGAACTAATCCTAAGAAGTTTTTAAAATCAGATGTTGGTGTTTTAAATGTTAAGTCATAGGTTTGACCTGCTTCCACCATTTGAATAAATCCATTAAATTCCAATGGCAATTGATTGATTAGAGCTTTATTGTCTTTGAATTCGTATTTGCTTTTTTCTAAATCGATTCCTAAAACAGCATCTAAAGTGATTCCTACATTGTTCATGTAGTTCATTTTTTCCATTTCAAAAGAAAGTTTGGCTGTAGTTTTAGTTTCTAAATCTAATTTTTGAGCCGCAAAATTTCCTTTTCCTTCATGATAAATACTGTCTAAAACCATTTTCATGTTTGAACCTTCGTCAATATAACTGAATTTTAAATTCTCCACTTCGTAATTCTGAATATCTAAAGCAAAAGGTTTACTATCCGAAGGTTTTTTTTCTTCAGCTTCTTTTAGTGCAATGTCAAAATTACCCACACCATCTTTATTGAAAATAATATTTACAATTCCGTCAACAGCGCTAAAACTTTCTAGGCTCATGGTTTCGCCTTCACCTTTGAAAAGTTCTTTAACGCTCATAGTAACATTAGTTTCTCCAGCATATAAAAGTGTATCTCCAGCGAATGGTGCTTTGTTGATAATGCTAAGTTTGTCGATAGTAACATGCGCTTGTGGAAAACTCTTGAACAAACTTAAATCTACATCTTCAAAAGCGATGTTAGCATTTACATTTTCGTTTAATGTTTTAGCAATCATTTCCTTGATTTTGTCTTTAAACAAAAAAGGTGCTGCCGCTAATGCGATGATGGTTACCAAAAGAAATATCCCAAGTCCTTTTAAAACTTTCTTTAACATGATTGTATTTTTTTGAAGTGAATGATTTTAGCTACACAAAAGTAATACCAATTGTAAATTTACGCATTAAATTTGAGTAAAATATATAAAAAAATCCCAAAAACGTATTGCTTTTGGGATTTTGTTGTTTATCGTAAGAATTAATGAATCTCAAGTTCGTAAGGCATCATCGCTTGAATACCTTTTCTGCTTTTTACACGTTTGATTTGTTCTAACATTTGGAAACCTTCTTCTCCTAGTTGTTCTTTTAATAATTGCTCTTTAGTTTTAAACATCGCCATTCCAGTGAAGTTAGCTAATAAATCTTCAAAACTTTTCTCGTATTCTGGGAAGTTTTCTGTTCTGTACGAAGTCGTTTTTCCAAGTTTAGCTGCATATTTAATAGCTGCATCTAAGCCGCCAATTTCGTCTACTAAGCCTAGTTTTTGAGCGTCAACACCTGTCCAAACTCTTCCTTGTGCAATGGCGTCAACTTGTTCAGTTGTCATTTTTCTACCATCAGCCACACGTTTTAAGAAAGTAGCGTATGTTTTTTCGATGCTTTCTAAAACAAAACCTTTAAAGTTTTCATCCATTGGTTCAAAAACACTATAACCACTTGCATTTTCATGTGTTTTTACTTGTTCGGCATTAATTCCGATGTTTTTGCCTAATTGGTTCATGTTAGGTAACATTCCAAAGACTCCAATAGAACCAGTAATGGTGTTTGGTTCTGCGAAAATTCTATCTGCATTAGCTGAAATATAATAACCACCCGAAGCGGCATAATTCCCCATTGAAACTACAACAGGCTTAATTTTTTTAGTGATTTCGATTTCTCTCCAAATTAATTCCGAAGTTAAAGCGCTTCCGCCTGGACTATTTACTCTTAGTACAATTGCTTTTACATCATCGTCTTCTCGAGCTTCTTGTAAAGAGCGTTTGATAGAACCTTCACCAATTACATTTACATCACCTTCACCGCCTGCAATTTCACCTTGTGCATAAATTACCGCAATGATATCATTTTTAGAATAATCTTCAACTGTAGAAGCTGCTTTTTTAGCATAATCGGTAATGCTAACGATATCGTATTTTTCTTTTTTATCTACTTTTAATTTAGCTTTAATCATGTCGTGATATTCGTCTTCATAAGCTACTTTATCTACTAATTTATTAGCTAAAGCTAACTCTGGTGTTCTAGCGCCTAACGTATTTGCAATGGCATTTAACTGAGCAATTGATAATTTTCTGCTTTTAGCAATATCCACTACAATTGTATTCCAAACCGAGTTCAATAAAACCGTCATTTGTTCACGGTTTTCTGGACTCATTTCCTGAGCTAAGAAAGGTTCCACAGCACTTTTGTATTTTCCATGACGAATCACTTCCATCTTTACCCCGGTTTTCTCTTGCAGGTCCTTCATGTAGATAATTTCAGCAGACAATCCTTTTAAATCTACTTCGCCCATTGGATTCAAATAAATTTGATCGGCAACAGAATTAATGTAATATTCTTTTTGAGAATAGCTATTTGCATAAGCATAAACGAATTTCCCCGATTTTTTAAACTCTTCTAATTTATCACGAACCGCTTTACTTTGAGCCAAACCAAGTTGTGATTGATTGTTTAAAATCGAAATCCCTTCAATTTTATCATCCGTTTTAGCTGCTTCAATGGCATTTAAAATATCAGTTACACCATCATGATGTGCTTCAAAATAATTGAAGTCTTTATAATTCGTTTTTCCTGCGTAGTCTAGGGTTACCTTTGATAAATCTAATTCAATTACAGAATTATTTTTCACCGTAACGGTTTCTTCTCCTCCGCCAGCAATTAACCCAATTATAATGATACCAAAAAAGGCTATCATGCAAAAAATAAAAAGCCCAACAATGGTTGCTAATACATTTCCTAAAAATCTCATTTCAATTTCATTTTAATTTACTGTATTAGTAGAAGAAAGTAGAAAAATGTTACATGTTCATAAAAAAATGAAAAAGGTAAATTAGAAGTCTAAAATTGTTTGTTATTTTGCCAATATGAGTCAGCATCAAGTCATTTTATCTTTAGGAAGCAATCAAGGCAATCGTTTAGAAACGATTCAGTCTTGTATTGATTTGATTCATAATGAAGTAGCAACTGTGGTAAAGGTTTCTAAAGTTTATGAAACGCCAGCTTGGGGTTTTGAAAGCGAACCTTTTTATAATGCTGCAATTCTAATTCATACGTCAAAATCGGCTCAAAAAATATTGAATCAGGTTTTGAAAGTAGAGAAGAAGTTGGGTCGTGTTCGTTCCAAAGATTCAGGCTATCGAGCGCGAATTATTGATGTAGATATCATCGCTTTTGATGAAGAAATTATTTTTACCGAAACCTTGCAAGTTCCTCATCCATTAATGCAAAATCGAAAATTTGTGTTGAAACCGATGTTAGATTTAGGATTGAATTGGGAACATCCTCTTTTAAAGAAATCTGTTTCTCAATTGTTACTTCAAACGGAAGATATAAGCGAAATAAAAGCAGTTCAATCCATAATTTCACCAATTGAAAAACTTCAATTACAACAATTCAATTACATCGCGATTGAAGGAAATATTGGAGCAGGAAAAACCACCTTATCAACCAAATTATCAGAAGATTGCAATGCCAAATTAGTGTTAGAACGTTTTGCCGATAATCCGTTTTTACCTAAGTTTTACAAAGATCAAAGTCGTTACGCGTTTCCATTAGAAATGTCATTTTTAGCGGATAGATACCAGCAATTATCAGACGATTTAGCTCAATTTGATTTATTCAAAGATTTTGTGGTGGCAGATTATCACATTTTTAAATCGCTGATTTTTGCCAAAGTAACGCTTCAAGAAGATGAATTTCGTTTGTACAAAACCATGTTCGACATCATCCACAAAGAAATGCCAAAACCCGATTTGTATGTGTATTTGTATCAAAACACAGAACGACTTTTAGAAAACATCAAAAAGCGTGGTAGAAGTTACGAGCAAGAAATTCCAGCGGATTATTTAGAAAAAATCAATCAAGGCTATCTAGATTACATCAAAACTCAAACCGATTTGAATGTGTTGATTATCGATGTCTCGGATTTAGATTTTGTAAAAAAACAGAAGGATTATGTTTTTTTGTTGAATGAAATTAATACCAAGATTAAAAATTGATTTTGGAACACAGATTAAACGGATTTACACAGATTTTAAAAATTTATTTAATTTCTTCAATCAGTGTTCCGAAAATTTTACTTCAACTTCTGAAACAAATCCCAAATCACAATTCCAGCACTCACCGAAATATTCAACGAATGTTTACTTCCTAATTGCGGAATTTCAATCACGCCATCACTTAAATTAATAGCCTCTTGAGAAACACCTTTTACTTCATTTCCAAAGATTAGAGCATATTTTGTATTTGCTTCAGGTTGAAAATTATCCAACATAATGGCATTTTCAGTTTGCTCCACCGAATAAACTTTTACATTTTCTGATTTCAATTGATTCACTACTTCTAAAACGTCTTTTGCGTATTCCCAAGTCACAGTTTCCGTAGCGCCAAGAGCTGTTTTGTGAATTTCTTTGTTGGGCGGAGTAGCCGTTATGCCACATAAATAAATCTTTTCAATCAAAAAAGCATCCGAAGTTCTAAAAACCGAACCAATATTATGCAAACTTCTAATATCGTCTAAGATTACAATAATAGGTGTT
Source organism: Flavobacterium sp. (assembly GCF_020217025.1). Lineage (GTDB taxonomy): Bacteria > Bacteroidota > Bacteroidia > Flavobacteriales > Flavobacteriaceae > Flavobacterium. The sequence goes on from NZ_JAIWOF010000198.1 coordinate 6,460, forward strand.
TTTTGAGCTTCTTTAAACTCCTCAATGTTTTTGCGTTCTAATTCTGCGTTGGCTAATTTTCTCATGTGGCAAAAGTAAAGATTAATTATAAAACTTTAAAACTTGATTTTTGAAATTGATATTGTCATTGTCTTTGAAATTATTACCTTCGCAATCATACTTAAAATTTGAAATTGTGGCTAAAAAATCTGCAGCAACTCCCGATAAAGCACCCAAGGAAACACCTTTAATGAAGCAATACAACGAGATAAAAAATAAATATCCCGATGCGTGTTTGTTGTTTCGTGTGGGCGATTTTTATGAAACTTTTGGGGAAGATGCTGTTCGTGCCGCAGGAATTTTAGGAATTACATTAACTAAACGTGGTGCTGGTTCTGAAACTGAAACCGCTTTAGCAGGATTTCCACATCATTCCATTAATACGTATTTACCCAAGTTAGTTAAAGCCGGACTTCGAGTGGCAATTTGCGACCAATTGGAAGATCCAAAAATGACTAAAACCATCGTGAAACGAGGCGTTACAGAATTGGTTACGCCTGGAGTCTCGATGAATGATGAGGTGTTGCAATCGAAGTCGAACAACTTTTTAGCTTCGGTACATTTTGGAAAGAAAACAGTTGGGGTTTCGTTTTTAGATGTTTCAACTGGCGAATTCTTAGTTTCGCAAGGCAATGAAGAATACATTGATAAACTATTGCAAAACTTTCGCCCGAGTGAAATATTAATTCCAAAACAATTTAAAAATCAGTTTCACTCGGTTTTTGGAGATGATTTTCATACGTTCTTTTTGGAAGATTGGGTGTATAAAGAAGATTATGCTTTAGAAAGTTTGACGAAACATTTTCAAACCAATTCACTAAAAGGTTTTGGTGTGGAAGAGTTAACCGAAGGTTTGATTGCCTCAGGTGCGATTTTGTATTATTTGTCGGAAACGCAACACAATAAAATTCAACATATCACGAATATCCAACGTATTGCCGAAGATGCTTACGTTTGGATGGATAAATTTACGATTCGAAATTTAGAATTATATCACAGTTATAATCCCAATGCAGTAACGCTTTTAGATGTAATTGATAAAACGCTTTCGCCAATGGGAGCAAGGTTGTTGAAACGTTGGTTGGCGCTTCCGTTGAAAGATATTTCAAAAATTAGAAGTCGTCATGAAGTGATTTCGTATTTAAAAACCAATCCTGAAGTTTTACAGCAAATTCAATATCAAATCAAACAGATTTCAGATTTAGAACGTTTAATTTCAAAAGTAGCAACAGGAAAAATTTCGCCGAGAGAAGTCAATTTCTTAAAAGATTCGTTAGATGCAATTATTCCGATAAAAACATTGGCTTTGAGTAGTGATAACGAAGCTTTACGAGTAATTGGTGATAGTTTGCATGCTTGCGAATTGTTACGCGAAAAAATCAAAACGACTATTCAAGAAGATGCACCAGTAAGTGTCAATAAAGGAAACGCAATTACCGTTGGAGTTCATCCAGAATTAGATGAATTAAGGGCGATTTCATCAACTGGAAAAGGCTATTTGGAAGAATTAGAACAACGTGAAAGTGCTGCTTCAAGTATTCCATCGTTGAAAATCTCGTTCAATAACGTTTTTGGTTATTATATCGAAGTTAGAAACACACATAAAGATAAAGTTCCAGCGGAATGGATTCGCAAGCAAACCTTAGTAAATGCAGAGCGATACATTACCGAAGAACTAAAAGAATACGAGTCTAAAATTTTAGGTGCGGAGGAAAAAATCCATCAATTAGAAACGCAGTTGTTTGAGCAATTGGTGAATTGGATTGCGACTTATATCAAACACGTTCAGTTGAATGCGAATTTAATTGCGCAATTGGATTGTTTGACTTCTTTCACGCAATTAGCGATTGATAACAAATATGTTTGCCCAGATTTAGATGAGAGTTTTGATTTAGAAATTAAAGAAGGACGTCATCCTGTAATTGAAAAGCAGTTGCCTGTTGGTGTGCCGTATATTTCTAATGATGTCTATTTAGACAGAGAAACCCAACAAATTATTATGATTACCGGTCCGAATATGTCGGGTAAATCGGCTATTTTGCGTCAAACTGCTTTGATTGTGTTAATGGCACAAATGGGAAGTTTTGTTCCGGCTGAAAGCGTTAGAATGGGTGTGGTGGATAAAATTTTCACTAGAGTAGGAGCGAGCGACAATATTTCGATGGGTGAATCTACTTTTATGGTGGAAATGAACGAAACGGCTTCGATTTTGAATAATATTTCAGAAAGAAGTTTAGTCTTGTTAGATGAAATTGGAAGAGGAACTTCAACTTATGACGGAATTTCTATTGCATGGGCAATTTCAGAATATTTGCATGAACATCCAAATAAACCGAAAACACTTTTTGCTACGCATTATCACGAATTAAACGAAATGGAAGTTACGTTTGATAGAATTCAAAATTTCAATGTTTCGGTAAAGGAATTGAAAGATACTGTTTTATTTATCCGTAAATTAGTTAAAGGCGGAAGCGCACATAGTTTTGGTATTCACGTAGCAAAAATGGCAGGAATGCCTCAAATTGTAATTCAAAAAGCGCAAAAACTATTGAAGCAATTAGAAAAAAGGCATTCAAGCGAAGAATTATCTGGAATTAAATCGACAAATGATGAATTACAATTGAGTTTCTTCAACTTAGATGATCCACTTTTGGAGGATATTAAAGAAGAAATCATGAATATCGACATCAATACTTTAACGCCAGTTGAAGCATTAATGAAGCTAAACGAAATAAAACGAATGTTGGTTAAAAAATAATTTCAAAATAAAATATTCGTTATCAAAAGGTTATAAAAAAGTTTCAATTTTTATTTAAAAAGTACTTGCAAGAATAAAAATATGTACTATATTTGCACTCGCAATACGGAACAAGTATAGCAACGTTCTTTAAAAGATTACAATACGAAACGCGAAAATAGCTCAGCTGGTAGAGCGCGACCTTGCCAAGGTCGAGGTCGCGGGTTCGAACCCCGTTTTTCGCTCTATACCAAAAATATTTGCTTGAGTGGTGGAATTGGTAGACACGCTGGACTTAAAATCCAGTGGGTAGTAATGCCCGTGCGGGTTCAAGTCCCGCCTTGAGTACAAAAGCTCCGAACATTGTTCGGAGCTTTTTTTGTTTATAAAATTCTTAGTTTAGAATTTTCTATTATCTTTAAAGAATTCTTTATAAATTATCAATCACAACTATATGGGTACATTTGTAATCGCACAACGATTAAGTGGAGTTTATAAATATGAGTTTGTTTCCAGAAAAGGAAAAACGATTTTTACGAGCAACGATTTCGAATTGCGTTTTGAATGTGAAGAGGAGATAGAAAAACTTAAAACTTCTTTAGAACGATGCGTTTTTATGCGTTTTAAATCGTCTAGCGGAAAGTTTTTCTTTCGATTGATATTGGATGAGCACGAAATAGCTGTTAGTAGAAGATATACGACCCAATTGCTGCTTCAAAAAGGGATTGATGAAATAGTAAAATATGCAGATAAAGCAGAGTTTTT
>NZ_JAIWOF010000199.1 GCF_020217025.1 Flavobacterium sp.
GGATTTTTCTTCTGCTGAAGATATATTTGGACCGTCAGAATAAAAAAAGCCTTGCAGTGCAAGGCTTTTTATTATAAAATAATTTAAAATTATTTTTTTACTTCTTCTTTAACTGCTTCAACAGCTTCAGTAGCAGCTCCTTCAACTTTAGCAGCAGCAGAATCAGCAACTACAGCAGTAGAGTCAGCAACAGCTTCAACAGTTTCAGTTACTTCAGTAGCAGTAGAATCAACTGCAGTTTCTGCCTCAGCAGCAGCTTCTTTACAAGAAACGAACATAGCAGCAACAACTGCTAAACTTAATACAACTTTTTTCATTTTGTTTTAATTATAAAAGGTTAAAATTTTATTTTGAATAGGATTGCACTATTCTCTTCTCTATATGTTTAAAAAAAAGCCCCACATTGTGGAGCTTGATTTTTTCTGTCAGCAATAAATTACTTAGCAGGTGCAGCTTCAGCAGCAGGTGCAGCAGTAGCAGCAGAATCAGCAACTACAGCAGTAGAATCAGCTACAGGAGCTTCTTCAACAGCAGGAGTTTCAACTACAGTTGAGTCAACAGCTGGAGTTTCTTCAGCAGCATTTTCTTTACATGAAACGAACATAGCAGCAACAATTGCTAAACTTAAAACAACTTTTTTCATCTTACTAAATTATAAAGGTTAATTATTAATTCGGAGCAAAGATATAAATTTTTTAACATGTCAAAATATTTTTAGACATTTTTTTTCATTTTTTTTCTTTGGATTCCGAAATGCTTTATTTCAAATGGCGTGCCAAACTTTTTATTTTTAAAAAATTCTGTAATTATTTGGCTTTTTGTGACTTAGGATAAATAATTGTCATCTCTTCGATAAGGTTTTTAGCTCCTGCAAATTTATCAATCACAAATAAAATGTAGCGTGCATCAACCATGATGTTTCTACAGATTTCTGGACTATAATAAATGTCGCTCATTGTACCTTCCCAAACTCTATCAAAGTTCAATCCGATTAGGTTTCCTTTTGCATCCAAAGCAGGACTTCCTGAATTCCCGCCAGTAGTATGATTTGTTGCGATAAATGCTAATGGCATTTTCCCGTTTTTGTCGGCATATCTTCCATAATCTTTTGCGTTATACAAATCGATTAATTTTTTTGGAACGTCAAATTCGTAATCGCCTGGAATGTATTTTTCAATCACTCCATCTAAATAACTCACCGGTTCGTAAATAACAGCATCGCTTGGTTTATAGCCTTTTACTTTTCCATAAGTTACACGTAACGTACTATTCGCATCAGGGAAAATTCTATCGTTAGGGAAGAATTCCATAATTCCTTTCATGTACGTTCTTTGTAATGCGATATTTTTTAAATTGATCTCATCAAACTTAGGTGCTACATTTTTTTGGTAACTATCCGCAATTGATTTTACTAATTGGTAACCTTTGTCTTGATTTAATTTCTCTAAAACCGACTTAGCATCACCATTCAATAATTCTTTCAAACCATTAAAGCTAGTTAATTTCGAAGAACCAAAAACACTTGTTGTTAAAGCAGATGCATTAACATTGTTTAAACTTTCTGGTAAAAATTGTTTTGGAGATTTTGTAGCGTATAAATTGATCAATTGTTCAAAAACTTTTTCATCCACTTGAGCGCTGTAATCTTTATATAAACCTTCGAATCCTGAAATTAAATTGTTTTTTCTGTCATTAAAAGCTTGCTCACCTTTAGTGTTATATACTTGCTCTAATTGGTACAAACGATATCCAAAAGATAAGATTTCTGAATTACGCAAAACGACTTCCGTAAAGTAATCTCTTGCAATGGCATATTCTCTAATGTCTCTGTAGTTCTTTTCGAAATCAGCTAAAATAGTTCCGTATTCGGCCTGTTTTCCAGCTTTGTTAACTCTTTCTTGGAATTTCTTTTCGAAATCTTGTTTAAAGGCAACCGCATTCGATTTTTTCAAACCTTTAGTTTCGCCTATCCATTTTTTCCAATAATTCGCAACTCCAGCATACTTAGAAGCGTATTGAATTTTAATCGCGTTGTCTTTTCTCATGAAACCATCTTGTACTTTTAAAGCAGCATCACGAATTTCGATTTTAGCTGGATTCAAATCATTTACAATTTGTTCTACAGCGAATGATGGTAAATATTCTTGAGTTCTTCCTGGATAACCCATTACCATGGTGAAATCGTTTTCTTGAATTCCTTTTGCAGAAACTGGGAAAAAGTGTTTTGGAGTATAAGGAACGTTGTCTTTTGAATATTCAGCAGGACGATTGTTTTTGTCTGCGTAAATTCTAAATAAAGAGAAATCACCTGTGTGACGAGGCCAAACCCAATTGTCTGTATCAGAACCAAATTTTCCAATTGAACTTGGTGGTGCCCCTACTAAACGAACATCTTTAAAAGTTTCAGTTACGAATAATAAGTATTGGTTTCCATCGTAAAAAGCACGAATCATCGTTTCTTGCCAAGCTTCTCTTGAATAACTTTTATTTAAAGCCACGATATTTTGTTGGATTCTTTTTTGCTTATCGCTTTCTGAAGGAAGATTTAAAACACCTTCAAAGATTTTTGTAGTTACATCCTCAATCTTGATGATAAAAGTAACGATTAAATCTTTGTTTGGTAATTCGTCTTCCATTTTGTAAGCCCAAAAACCATTCGTTAAATAATCATGTTCAACAGTAGAATGACTTTGAATGTTGTCATAACCACAGTGGTGATTAGTTAATAAAAGTCCTTTTGGAGAAATCATTTCTGCTGTACAACCGCCATCAAAATGAGGAACAGCGTCTTTTAAGCTGGAATTATTTACCGAATAAATATCATCGGCACTAATTTTCATTCCCAAAGCTTTCATTTCTTTTTCGTTAGTTCCTTTCAATAACGAAGGAATCCACATGCCTCCTTGTTGCGCTTGAACTTGGATAACAAATAAAACAAGTAGTAATTTTAAAAATTTCATAGGTATAATTTTATTTAGTGACTTTGTACTTCATTAATTTTCGGTTATGAAGCTCAAAATCGTGTGCAAGATACAATTTTTGTGCGTTTTCGTTGTGCGGTTCGACTTCTAAATACAGTAATTTTAACGATAATTTAGGAACTTCACGTTGAATAAACTGAATCGCTTCTTTTCCAAAACCTTTTCCGCGAGCGGTTTCTTTGATGAATAATTCGTCAACAAAAGCAATCTTTCCACCATATTCAAAACTGAAAATAAAAGTAAGAATGATATAACCCACAATTTCATTTTCGGAATATATCAACCAAGATTTTCCAAGATGTTCATTGGGAATAAATTCTTGAAACAAAGTTTTAGCCACTTCAATATCCATAGGATAATTGTCAATCGCATAGAACTCTTGCATCATTAAGGTGATGATTTCAATGTCTGCAATTTCTAATGGTTTGAAGCTTGTCATTAGTCCAAAATATGATTTATAATCGTTTGCGTGGCTCCTTTATTCATTTGAACAAATGTGCTGCAAATGTGCCCTTTTTCTAATCGTTCGTCTTCGTTGTGAAGCAATAAATCAAAAGCCTCATTAAGTTGCGTTTGATTCTGAATCGAAATACAACCTTCCATATTTACCAATGCCGTGGCTTCAGCAAAATGGGAATAATTTGGTCCAATTACAACCGGAACTCCAAAAGTCGCCGGTTCTAAAATATTGTGAACACCTGGATTTCCAAAACCTCCGCCCACATAAGCAATATCGGCGTAAGAATAGATTTTGGTTAAAATTCCGATGGTGTCGATGATGAAAACCTGAAAAGCCTCTATTTTGTCATGCTGAACTTGTTTCAGCATCTCATCTTTTTCCGAATATAAAATCGTTTTCTTTTGAATTTGATTTTTGAGATTTGAAATTTGCTCTTGTTTAATATTATGCGGTGCAATAATAAATTTCACATCATCCGAACTCTGATTGATGTAATTAATCAATAAACTTTCATCTTTTGGCCATGAACTTCCGATTACGATTGTAGTTTTGTTGTCTTTGAATTGTTCGATAAAATCTAATGAATTATCACGTTCTAAAATTGAAACCACACGATCAAAACGCGTATCGCCAGAAACTTTTACATTGTTAAATCCGATACTTTGAAGTAGTTTTTTTGAACTTTCATTCTGAACAAAGAAGTAATCAAATGTTTTTAAAGCGTTTCTGTAAAATCCGCCATACCATTTAAAAAACGCTTGATTTTCTCTAAGAATTCCAGAAATCAAATAGGTTTTGATTTGCTGTTTTTTTAATTCGTTCAGATAATTTGGCCAATATTCGTATTTGATAAAAAATACCATTTCGGGATGAACCAATTCAATAAATTGTTTCGCATTCGAAATTGTATCTAATGGTAAATAAACAGTAACATCAGCAACGGTATTGTTTTTTCGTACTTCATAACCCGAAGGAGAAAAAAAAGTAACCACAATTTTATGATTTGGGAATTGTTGTTTGATTGCTTCAATTACGGGTAAGCCTTGCTCATATTCGCCTAAAGAAGCCGCATGAAACCAAATCGTTTTATCCGAAGTTTGAATTTTATCCGCCAAAGTTTGAAAAACGGATTTTTGTCCGTTTATAAAAAGTTTCATTTTCGGACTAAAAAGCGCAATTATTTTCAGCAATTGTGCAGCTATAATTACAATTAAATTATATATTTGATTCATGCCTTTAATTAAGGTTATAAAAGTACAATTGTTTCATCAAATAAAAAAAATATGAAATTGATTTCAAAACAAATGGGAATATTGGCAATGTTGTATTTTATCGTCACTTTGTTGATAAAAAAATATTTTTTTGAAGATGAAATCGATAACAAATCAATTTTCACAACTTTAGCTTCCACTATAATTTTTTGTTTAATTTTTTATTTTTTAAAAAGAAAAAAAACCACATCAAAAGATAATTAGTAATTTTGCTAACAGAAAATTTCAATTATGAGAAAATTACAAATGGTTGACTTGAAAAGTCAATATGAAAAGATAAAAGAAGAAGTGAACGCTTCTATTCAAGAGGTTTTAGATACGAATACATATATCAACGGACCTTTGGTTCACCAATTCCAAGCAGATTTAGAAAAATATTTGGGAGTAAAACACGTAATTCCATGTGCTAACGGAACCGATGCGTTGCAAATTGCCATGATGGGATTAGATTTAAAGCCAGGTGATGAAGTAATTACTGCAGATTTTACATTTGCTGCTACAGTTGAAGTAATTGCGTTATTGCAATTAACTCCAGTTTTAGTGGATGTAGATATGAACAATATGAATATTTCGTTAGAAGGAATTCGTAAAGCAATTACGCCTAAAACAAAAGCAATTGTTCCAGTACATTTATTTGGTCGCGCTGCTAATATGGATGCGATTATGGAAATTGCTCGCGAGCATAATTTATATGTTATCGAAGATAATGCACAAGCAATCGGTGCTGATTACACTTCAAAAGATGGTTCTAAAAAGAAAGTAGGAACGATTGGACATGTTGCGGCAACTTCATTTTTCCCATCTAAAAACTTAGGTTGTTATGGTGATGGTGGAGCCATTTTTACGAATGATGATGCTTTAGCACACAAAATCAGAGGAATCGTAAACCACGGAATGTACGAAAGATATCATCATGATGTTGTAGGTGTGAATTCTCGTTTAGATAGTATTCAAGCTGGAGTTTTAAAAGCGAAATTACCACATTTGGATGCTTACAACAAAGCACGTCAAGAAGCAGCCAGAAAATACAGTTTGGCTCTAAGTGTAAATCCAAATATTTGGGCGCCAACTATATGTGAATCTTGTGATTGTCACGTATTTCATCAATATGTAATCCGAATTTTAAATGGAAAACGCGATGGATTATTAGAACATTTGCAAGCAAAAGGAATTCCATGTGCAATTTATTATCCAATTCCATTACACAGTCAAAAAGCGTATGCAGATGCACGTTACAAAGAAGAAGATTTTCCAGTAACGAATCAAATGGTAAAAGAAGTAATCGCGTTACCAATGCATACGGAATTAGATGACGAACAAATTAAATTTATTACAGATTCAGTTTTAGAATTTGTTTAATTCATATTTAAGAGACGCTATTTATCGCGTCTCTTAATTTAATAATAAAGAATGAAGATACTGGTTACTGGCGGTTTAGGATTTATAGGTTCTCACACAGTTGTGGAATTACAAAATGAGGGTTTTGATGTAATTGCAATCGATAATCTTTCTAATTCATCAATAGAGGTTTTAGACGGAATTGAGCGTATTACTGGGAAAAAACCTTTGTTTGAAAACATCGATTTGCGAGATAAATCGGCGGTTCAAAATTTCTTTTCTAAATACCAAGATATTTCAGGAGTGATTCATTTTGCTGCTTCAAAAGCGGTGGGAGAAAGTGTTGAAAATCCTTTGTTGTATTATGAAAACAATATCAATTCTTTAGTATACTTATTACAAGAATTACAGAGAAAGCCAGAAGCTCATTTTATTTTCAGTTCGTCTTGTACCGTTTACGGTCAAGCCGAAAAAATGCCAATTACCGAAAATGCACCTATTCAAGTTGCGATGTCACCTTACGGAAATACGAAGCAAATAGGTGAGGAAATTATAACCGATGTTGCAAAAGTAACCAATATCAATTCTATTTTATTACGTTATTTTAATCCTATTGGAGCACATCCTTCGGCTGAAATTGGTGAATTACCATTAGGTGTTCCACAAAATTTAGTACCTTTTATTACGCAAACTGCTATTGGACTTCGTGAAAAATTATCGGTTTTTGGGGATGATTATCCAACTCCTGATGGTACCGCAATTCGCGACTACATTCATGTAGTTGATTTAGCAAAAGCACATGTAATTGCCTTACAACGCTTGTTAAACAAACAAAACTCAGAAAAAGTAGATACGTTTAATTTAGGAACAGGAACGGGAAGTTCGGTTTTGGAAGTCATTACTGCTTTTGAAAAAGTGTCCAATCAAAAATTAAATTATCAAATTGTGGGTAGAAGAGAAGGCGATGTAATTGAAGCTTACGCCAATACAGACAAAGCAAATACTATTCTAGGTTGGAAAGCACAATCTACTTTAGAGGAAGCTTTAGAAAGTGCTTGGAAATGGGAGAATAAAATCAGAAATAAATAAAATAAAAAAATCCTCAATTGAGGATTTTTTTATTTTTCAACAGATTCTTTTACTTTTTTTGCTCCTTCTTCCACTTTTTCAGCTCCTTTAGCAATAATGTGTTTTGCTTTTTCGCCTACTTTAGAAGAATCAATTGCTTTTTTAGCTTTTACTTTTGCCGAATCTGCCGCTTGTTTTAAATCGGCTCCAACGGCTTCAGAAGCTTCTTTTACTTTTTCTTTTGTTTCTTCTTTGCAAGAAAATAACATAGTTGCCAGTGCAATTCCTAAAAATATTTTTTTCATGGTTGAATTTATTTTACGAAATAAAATTACAAAATTAATGCCAAAGGAAAGTGAAATATTTTTTACCAAAAAGTAATTACTTAATATCGTTGTTTTTCTTAATCTCTTCTACTTCTTCCTTGGCATCTTGTAATGTGGTAGCTTCTAATTTTAATTCTACTACATGAATTATTTCGGCATATTTTGATGGTTTTATAGAACTTCCAAATTCAATGGCATAGCATTTTGCAAATAGCGCTCCCAAGTACAAAATCACAGACGAATAATAAACCCAAACCATAATAATGACTAATGAACCCGCTGCTCCATAAATGGTTCCTAATGACGATTGAGAAATGTAAAACGAAATTAAAAACTTTCCAAACATAAAAAGGATAGCAGTTGTAAACGAAGAAACTCGAACCTGTTTCCAAGTGATGTTGGCATCGGGTAATATTTTGAAAATTACTGCAAAAAGTAATGTTATTACCGTTAAAGTTACCAATGTTTGTCCAATGTAAACAGTATAAACAGCAGCTTCAGAAAAATGTGCAAATAGTTTTTGGTTCAATGAATCTAAAATGGCTGATAATCCTAAAGACGCTAATAATATGAATCCTAAACTCCCAATTACCCCAAAAGAAAGTAATCTGGATTTAAAGTATAACCAAAAACTAGAACGTTTTTTAAGTCGAATTCCCCAAATAGAATTAATAGAATCTTGAATTTCTGCAAAAACTGAAGTTGCACCTATTAATAAAGTTATGATTCCAATGAGTGCAGGAAATCCACTTTTATTTGAAATGGCAATATTTTTAATCATTTCTTGCAATTGAATAGCGGCTTTTTCGCCTAAAAAATCTTTGATTTGAAGAAAAACCTCACCTTCAATTGCATTAGTTCCAAAAAAAAGCCCCACTACATATAGTAAAACCATAAGTAGTGGAGCCATTGAAAATACGGTTGTGTAGGCTAATGAAGCACTTTTTTTCATGATTTTATGTTCTCCAAATTCGGAAAATGTGGAATGAATTACATCCCATAAATCTTTGTAGTACGCTTCTCTAACTCCTTTCAAAATAGATTATGCCGAAATCGTTTCGACTTCTTTATCAATTTTATTTACTAATCCAACTAATACTTTTCCTGGACCAACTTCTGTGAAACTCGTTGCGCCATCTTTAATCATTTGTTGTACCGATTGCGTCCATTTTACTGGAGCTGTTAATTGAATGATTAAATTTTTCTTGATTTCATTCGCATCAGAAACAGCGCTAGCAGTAACATTTTGATACACTGGGCAAATTGGAGTTGAAAAAGTAGTAGCTTCAATTGCTGCCGCTAATTCTTCTCTTGCTGGCTCCATCATTGGTGAGTGGAAAGCGCCACCAACAGGTAAAATTAAAGCACGTTTTGCACCTGCTTCTTTCATCTTTTCACAAGCTAATTCTACTGCTTTGTATTCTCCAGAAATCACTAATTGACCTGGACAGTTGTAATTTGCAGCTACCACAACACCATCAATTGAAGCACAAATATCTTCTACAATTTTGTCGTCTAAGTTTAAAACAGCCGCCATAGTTGAAGGTGTAATTTCACATGCTTTTTGCATTGCCATAGCTCTTTGTGAAACTAATTTTAATCCATCTTCAAATGATAAAGCACCATTTGCAACTAAAGCAGAAAATTCACCTAACGAATGTCCGGCAACCATATCTGGTTTTACGTCTAAAACTTTTGCTAAAATTACCGAATGCAAGAAAACCGCTGGTTGGGTTACCTTAGTTTCTTTCAATTCTTCAGCAGTTCCTTCGAACATGATATCAGTGATTCTAAAACCTAATATTTCATTAGCTTTTTCAAATAATTCTTTTGCTACAGCTGAATTTTCATATAAATCTTTTCCCATTCCTGAGAATTGTGCGCCTTGACCTGGAAATACGTATGCTTTCATGTTTTTAGTTTAAAAGTTTAAGGTTTATGAGTTTAAAAGTGAAACTCAAAACTTCAGCAAAAATAACATTTTTATTAGAATTCAGTAGAATTTACAATTTCCAATAATTGATTTTTGTATTCCGGATGGATAATGCCATTTACTACATCAAAATTTTCGTAGAAACTTGGTAAAGAAAAACTACCTTTTACAATTCCACCTTGAAACGGAAAACGTTTTGAAGCAATTTCTAAAACCGAGCTTCCACCACGAGCACCAGGAGAAGTAGCTAATAACAACATTGGTTTTTCTTGAAAAGTTTTAGCGTTAATTCGAGAAGTCCAATCTAAAATATTCTTAAAAGCTGTGGAGTAATTTCCGTTATGTTCGGCAAACGAAATTATAATTAAATCGGCACTTCCTAAATTCGCATAAAAATCTTGTGCTAACGGATGAATTCCATTTTCTTTTTCTTTATCAACAGAGAAAATAGGCATTTCGTAATCGTTTAAATCTAAAATTTCAATTGTTACATTTTGAAACTGATTTGCAGCAAAAGTTGCCAATTGTTTATTGATGGATTGCTTACTTGATGAAGCTCCAAAAGCGATAATTTTTTTAGTCATTTTTATTTAGATAGTATGTTAAAGCACCAGAAGGACATT
>NZ_JAIWOF010000200.1 GCF_020217025.1 Flavobacterium sp.
TGTTTACAGTTTCAATAATTTTTTCAGTAGTTGAATTATCAGGTGTAATCCAAGGTTGCTCTTTTGGTTTAAAAACATCGGGATTGTTTTTTACGCAATTAGCAGAATGAGTACATTTCCCTGATTCCCATACAATGGTAACTTCGCCATTTGTATATTCTTTTTTAATGTTTTTTGGATCCATGATTATTTCGTTTTAAATTTATAATACGTCTCTAAATTCAGGAGTTTTATCAAAAACACTTTTCGCAAACGGACACAAAGGCAAGATTTTGATTCCTTTTTCTCTAGCAAATTCCACAGCTTTGGTTACCATTTTTTTGCCAAAACCTTTTCCTTCGTTTCCTGGATTTACTTCAGTGTGGTCGATGATAATTTTATCTTCGCCAGCAAAAACAAAGGTCATCATAGCTTCTTGTTTGCCTTCAACTTCAATGTAAAAAGCGCCTTTGTTGTCGTTTATTCTAAGTTGGACTTCGTTGTTCATAGCTTTAATTATTGCTCCATCGGAATTTCCATTACTAAAAACTTCGCATTAGAATTCGCTTTGATTTCGATTTCATTGGTTTCACAAATTCCAATTGCGTCTCTTCTTTCTAATTTCTCTCCATTTACTTCGATTTCACCTTCAATATTCATCACGTAGAAACCATTTCCTTCTTTTTTCAATTTTAATTTTTTTGAAAAACCGTTGTCAAAATCACTCAAATAAAACCAAGCATCTTGATGAATCCAAACACCAGCATCATCTGGATTTGGGGATAAAATTTGCGCAAAATTATTTTTTTGTAACGATTGGTCTAAAGTAATTTGTTGGTAACGAGGTTCTACATTTCTGTATTTTGGAAACAACCATATTTGAAACAATTTCGTTTGTTGATTGTGATTTGGATTGAATTCGCTATGTTGAATTCCCGTTCCAGCACTCATTACTTGTATGTCACCACTTTTAATAGTAGTACCATTTCCCATACTGTCTTTGTGAGCTAAATCACCTTCTAATGGAATCGTGATAATTTCCATATTATCGTGTGGATGTGTTCCAAAGCCCATTCCAACTGCAATGGTATCGTCGTTCAAAACGCGAAGCATTCCAAATTGTACTTTTTCAGGGTTATACCAATTGGCAAAACTAAAACTGTGATACGCATTTAACCAACCATGATCTGCATGGCCTCTTGAATCTGCTTTGTGTAAAACTGTATTTTTCATAATGTATAAATTTAGTAATTATTATGATACAAATTTACAACCAGAAGATTCTGAAAGCACTTAATGTAGATTAAGAAATTATCGTATAGCCGAACGATGATCTATATCTAAAATTTCATAAATAATTTTTAAGTGATATTTTACGGTGTTTTCAGATATAAAAAGTTTGGTAGCAATTTCTTTATTGGTTAAACCAGAACGAATAAAATCAATAATTTCTTTTTGACGATCGGTTAAATTATAGTTTGATAAATTTAAAGTTGCATTTCCTTTTTCGTCTAATGCTTGGGTTAAACGTTCAATTTCATTGTGAATTCTTGTGTTCTCTTTTTCAACTAAAATTCTTTTTGCCATATTTGATTGGTATAATCTAAAGGCAAAATACAATAGAAGAAGTAATGATATAATAACACCATATAATATGTAATCTATATATTTTTCATTTTGTTCTTTTAGCTGTCTATTCTCGTCTTCTAATTTTTTTTCAGCTAATTCTAACTTTCCATTGGCATCGGTTGCATTGTAATATTTTACAATGGAATCATATTTTTTTTGTGTAAAAAAAGCATTTTTATAATCTTCATTTTCTTGTAATATGTTTCGCATCACTTGGTATAAATACATTTCATATTTTACCTTATTGTATTTTTTTGCTAATAATAAACCTTCTTTAAAAGCAGTATCACGCTTTTCAAAAAGCTCCATTTTATTATAAAGCTCCATTTTTTTACCATAAATATTGGGTAAATTCTCAGGAGAATTTGCTTTAACTAATGCCGCGGCTTCATTTAGTAATTGTTCTGATTTTGCATAGTCTTTGTTTAACATTTTAATATAACCATCTTGCATAATAATCCAAGATTGTGTGGGAATGGTCAAATGTTTAAAATTTATTTTTCTTAGATGAACTATTAAAGCTTCAGCTTTTGGATAATCTTGAGTATCAAAATAGACAAAACATTTTTCAGCATCAATGGTGTTTTTAACCTCTTCTTTGTGGTCACTTTGCAAGCCTTCGGCAAGGGCTAAATCTAATTTATGTAGTGTTTTAGTGTAGTTAAATAAACGTTTGTGTGTAAAAGACTCTAATAAGTAGGCATAATATTTTTCATAATGAGTAGATTGCTCATTTATTATTATTTCATTTAATACTGCAATCGATTTTTCATATTGCAAATTATCATTTAATATTTTGATTTGATTTTCTAATTTTTTGAGTTTTTCAGATTGCCCAAAGGATTGAGTAAATACAAATAAAACTAAAAGCAAAAAGGGGAAATGCTTTTTAATCATACCTAAAAATTTTCTCAAAGATAAGAAACACTTTATTAAAACTGAAAACAAGCTTTATTTTTAAAAATCTGTTTTCCAACAACTTACATAAAACTACCCGTTGGGTAGTCATAAAAACTACCCGTTAACTACCCGAACAAAATTAGATTTTAATACAAGTCTTGCTCAACTTTGCAGCAAACAAAATACAAATGAAAATCTTAGAACGTATTAAAAATTATTTCCGTCTTTTCTCCATTAAAAGAAATGAAGCGATTTACACCTGCATTCAAAATGATATTCCTTTAACGAATGAAAACATTAAAGAAGTAATGGGAATTTTAAAACATAAGGAAAATAAAGAGTTGTTGAAGAATTTTAAAAAAGAAAATTAAGAAAATACTCTCGACGCACTTAATTAATTTTTAAATAATATAAATCTCTTAAATTAAAAATCATGAAACAAAAATTACAATTTTCGATTCTGCTCTTATTCATTAATTTATTTGCTACTGCACAAACTTTTGATGTTGGAAACCTTAGGTACAATATAACAAGTGGAACCAATGTAAGTGTACAAAAAACAAATACTAATCCTACAGGTGCTTTAACTATTCCAGAAACTGTAGTAAATGTTGGAGTAACTTATTCAGTAACTTCTATTAGTGATAATGGATTTTTTAATTGTCTAGGTTTAACATCGGTGGATATTCCAAATACAGTTACAAATATTGGTATCGATGCTTTTAGAGAATGTTATGTTTTGACATCGGTGAATATTCCAAATACGGTAACCACTATTGGTTCATCAGCTTTTCGGAATTGTGCGGCTTTAACTTCAATTACTTTACCAAATTCAATAACTTCAATTAGTAATACACTTTTTTATGCTTGTTCAAGCTTAACATCTTTAGTTATTCCAAATTCAGTTACTACTATTGGTATCGCTGCTTTTTTTGGTTGTTCTAACTTAAGCTCAGTAACTATACCAAATTCAGTTACTTTAATTGGTTCTCAATCATTTGTTAATTGCAGTAGTTTAACTTCTCTAACAATTCCGAATTCAGTGACTACAATAGAAAATCAAGTTTTTGCAAATTGCACTGGCTTAACATCTGTAACAGTAAATTGGACAACTCCGTTAGTGATAAATGCTAATGTTTTTCAAAATGTAAATACAACTATTATACCTTTAAATGTTCCTTCAGGTAGTGAGGCCTTATATGAGGCAAATGCAGTATGGACGACATTTAATCCTATAAATGGGTTTTTATCTGCAGAAGATTTTTCAAATGTACAAGTTAGTATATTCCCAAATCCTACTTCAAATAGTATTCAAATTGTAGGTTTAAATTCAACAGAAAGTTATACCATACATGATGTAATGGGAAGAACCTTATTAAACGGGATATTACCTTCTAACAATACTATTAATCTTGAAAACTTTACAAATGGAAATTACTATTTAAAGCTTTCAAATGGTTTAACTTATACAATTCTAAAAAAATAATACTTTGAAAAATATAGAAAAATACCGTTTAGAAATACTAATTTTTATTTTATATACTGGTCTTACCTTCTGCATATTGTCTGTTTTTTACTAACTATATAAGAATCAAATGAAAATAAAAAAATTACTCATTGCCACACTTTTACTGGGAGCTTTTCAAACACAAGCGCAAGAAGCCGTAGCTACTGCAGGAGGTGACGCTTCTGGAACAAACGGAAACGTGAGCTACACAGTAGGGCAAGTGGTTTACACAACGAACACCGGAACAACGGGTTCAGTAGCACAAGGTGTGCAACAACCTTTTGAAATTCAAACTGTGTTAGGTGCAGAGAATTTCAACATTAACTTGCAATTAGCGGTGTATCCAAATCCTACAACCAACTGGTTACAACTTGAAGTACGAAATACAGATTTCGCAAATCTTTCGTATCAATTGTTTGATTTAAACGGAAAAATGATTTCAAATGAAAAAATTACTGCCGAAACTTCTTCCATTCAAATGGAACGCTTACCAGTAGCTATTTTTTTATTAAAAGTTGTTAGCAACAACAAGGAAGTGAAAACTTTTAAAATCATTAAAAAAGAGAATTAATTATGAAAAAAACAATTACATTATTTTTTTTGTTATTGGTCTCAGTAAACAATGTTAACGCACAATGCACAACAGGATATAATGGAAGTAATACCATATTTACCGAAGCTGTACGAACAGGGCAAACATTTCAAGTTACATGTACAGGTTTGTTGAGCACAATTGTTTTTAATCCTACAAGCCCTAATGTCGATGATTTGAGAGGTCAGAATGTTTTTGTTGGAGTTCGTTTAAGAGATAATGCCGGTGCTATTATAGCAACAGCAACTATAAATGGAGCTTCAAACACAGACCAATGGTTTAATGGTGCGACTATTACGGCTGATTTTACAACTGCAAACCTTACATTAACTGCAAATACAACCTATCGTTGGGAGGTTTTTGAAACTACAGATAATATACCATTATTCTTATTTGGCAGAAATAATTCAAATCCATATGCTTTGGGGAATTATTTTCAAAACGATTCTTCTTTTCCAGGTGTAGATGCTGAAGACTGGACTGTTAATGTGCAAGCAAATTTAAGTTCGGAATTATTTGAAAAAGAAAATATAAGCGTTTATCCAAACCCTTCAAACAGTATTTTTAATATTGAAAACGACAACATTACCAAAATAGAAGTATATGATTTAGTTGGGAAACTAATTTTAAAACAAGAAAATGAATTTGGTGTTTCATCTTTTGATTTAAATCAATATCCTACAGGAATATATTTTGCTAAAATATTAAATAAAAATAATCAATCGAATACAATAAAACTAATCAAAAATTAATGATGAAAAATATTAAATTATACACTCTTATTTTATTCACTTTCATAACATTACAAACGTACGGAATGAATTTATTCGTGCAAACACCTAATAATGGAACTATTTCATTAGATGTAGAGCCATCTGATAGTGCAGAAAATGTTAAAGCCAAGATATTTGATCAAATTTCCGTTCCAGTAATAAACCAAGTCTTATCTTGGAATGGTACAACTATTCAGGACAATCAAACACTTGCTGATGTTGGTATTGTAACTAATAACAGTACAATTGTATTAACTGTTACAAACACAACTCAAGTGCCAGAAAAAATGAGCTACCAAGCCGTAGTGCGTAACACTACCAATAATTTAGTAACCAACCAACCGGTAGGAATGCAAATTAGCATTTTACAAGGTTCGGCAACAGGAACAGCGGTGTATGTAGAAACGCAAACTCCAACCTCTAATGCAAACGGTTTAGTGAGCTTAGAAATTGGTGGAGGTGCAGTAGTTTCAGGAAACATGGCTACTATTAACTGGGCAAATGGTCCTTATTTCATCAAAACTGAAACCGACCCAACAGGCGGTTCTTCCTATACTATTACAGGTACTTCTCAATTATTGAGTGCACCTTATGCTTTGTATGCCAAAACTTCAGGGAGTTCAACTCCTGGTCCGGCAGGAGCAAACGGTTTAGATGGAGCAACTGGTCCAATGGGTCCTCAAGGTCCAGCAGGTGCTAACGGAACAAACGGAAATGATGGAGCAACTGGTCCAATGGGACCTCAAGGACCAGCAGGTACTCCTGGTACTAACGGTCAAGGTGTGCCTGTTGGAGGAACAACTGGACAAGTATTAGCAAAAGTAGATGGTTCAGATTACAACACACAATGGGTAACACCAAGTGCATCTGCAGCAGCTTATCCCAATGTAGAATTATATGTTTCAAACACGAGTATTCAGGCCATTCCGGATTTATTAGGGGGTGCTAGTAGTACTTTATTAACATTTTCTGCTACAAACAATCCTAATGCTTCACTTACTGGCGGAAATACTTGGAATGGTTCTGTCTTTACAGTTGGAACAGCTGGGTGGTATGAAATCGATGTACAAATAGTTGGGGTTACCAATGCAGGTGGACTAAGTAGCAATGGTGTTGATTTTTTCATAGACAAAAACAATACGGTTGGTGCAAGTAAAACAGGTGCCTTATACAGAAATGTACGAAACAGTCAGCCATCTGAAACCATCTTGAAAAACAATTCAACTTTACATACAAGAATATTCCTCAATGCAGGAGATAACATTCGCTTCAGAGGCTTGGCCTGGTCGAATACAATAGCTGCGAATACTTCTGCAGATGGTAGTACGTTTTTGAACATTGTAAGAATTAAATAATAAAAAATCATGAAAAATATAAAAAACGAGTCAGCAATGGCTCGTTTTTGTTTTTATAACAAAGGCATTCGTAAGCATTGAAATTTCCCCCATTTTTGTCATGTTGATCCCAACACTTCGAAGAAACATAACACAAGCAACTCACACATTGCTAAAAACACACTATTGAAACCCCACAATTTTTAAAGCTCCTGCTTGCAAATCATAATCCACAGCATTAACACGCTGAAAAAACTCTAAATACAACAAACCAAATACATTAGGACTTTCAGGAAGAGCACAATTAAATTCTAAATCAGCTTCAGTAGCATCTTGTAAGGATATAGTAATTTTATTACTACAGTTTTGTACAAATGAACTTTGGTGTTCAAAATCCAAACCAGCAACTATAAGTTGTAAAGTAGCATGAGTAGCATGAGGCACTTTCTTCAAAAGTCTCGAATTAAAATTAGAGACAATCAAGTTTCCTTCCAACAAATCTACGGCATAAGTAAAAGGAAAAACGGCGTCAAAAGACAGATTTTTATCAAATTCAAAACGCTCAATAACCTTTTTTGCCTCAACCGATTGAAGCCCATTAATCACAGAACGTTTTCCCCGAGCACTAACCAAGTCCAATCGACTAATCTCCTGAAACAAACCCAAAACTCGATTATGTACATAAGGAATATGCAGTTGCTTCAAATAGGGTTGAAGGCTGTTTCTAAAATATTTACCCATTTCTGCACAATGAGCAAATTCACTACTATTTTCACGAACACGTGTATAGTTCGCATCATTTTTGATTTTATCACCATCAAAGCCACCCGTTTTCCGAACAACAATTTTACCATTCATTTCATAAAATGACAAACCATCAAGTTGTCCAGTAAATTGTATAATTCCTTTTAACTTACCCATAAATCATTGTTTTAACATAGTAGCTATATAGATATAGCACTGATATAGCACTAATACAGCACAAATATAGTATAGAATATATATAAATCAAATAGTAATGACAAGGAGGTTCTAAATCATTTCTTCAATAACCTGCTTTTCATTTTGCTGAAAAACTCAGGTGTTACACCAATGTAAGAAGCAATATGTTTTTGAGGAACTTTCTGAATTAAAGTAGGGTATTTGGAACAGAATTTTTCAAAACGTTCTTCGGCAGTTAAACTCAAATTGTCCATTAATCGTTCTTGATGAGAAACTAAGGAGTTTTCGGCTAAAATTCTAAAAAAGCGTTCTAATTTTGGAATTTCTTGATAAAGTTGTTGTTGGTTTTCTTTGCTAATTATGACAACTTCCGCATCTTCTAGAACTTCGATAAATAAATTGCCTGGTTTTTCAGAAATGTAACTGTACATGTCGCCAATCCACCAACCTTCGCAAGCAAAATGTAATACGTGTTCGATAATGTTATCATTAATATTGAAACTTCTTAAAATTCCTGAATTCACAAAATATGTACAATTTGCTACTTCACCAGCACTTAATAAAATGCTTTTGGCTTTGAATTGTTTGGTTTCGGTTTTAGATAGAAATAAGGTTTCTTCTTCTGGAGTTAAAGAAACATGTTTGGCGATATTTTCTAAAATGGATTGCATTACTCCAAAAATACAATTTAATTTTGGTTTTCTAGAAAAGAAAAAACCGATGCGTTACACATCGGTTTCTATATTAATGAAAGTGATCTTCTTCAATTTCGAATTCGGCATCTTTTTCCCAAATTTCCATTTCGCAAGGTTTACAATTGAATTTTAATTTGTATTCCAATTCGCCTTGTTTTAAAACTAAAGGTTCTTTTAGTTTTTTGTCCATGTTTTCACGATGGTATTTTGGACAACGTTCTAATTCGTATTTAATGCAATATTTGGTGGTCATTACACGAGATTTTCCTGGATCCCATTGTAATTCGAATGCTTTTTCAATTTCGGTTACGCCATGACGTTCGTAGAATTTACGAGCTGTTTTGTTGGCAACATTGTACATAAAATCCAATTTCGTTTCTGGATATGGATGCGATGTTTTTACCAATTGGTGTTCTTTTCGAACATAATTTTTCAAACGAATTTCTGATAATTGTTCGTAAACCGTTCTTCGCATTTCATTGATTTTTGAAATCGGAAGAAACCAATTTCCAGAAAATTCAATTGTAATTTCATCAGCAGTATAAGGTGTAAAACCTGTTTTTGCTAAGTTAATTTTGAAATTTTCTGCTAAAGATTCGTTGTTTTTTGTTTGCTCTTTTGGGTGAACCAAATTCACAACACTTACATTTCCATCTTCATCAGTTGCGATTAATTCAAAACCTGTTTCGTTTTCTTTTAATTGTAAAGTTGTGCTGATTTTTCGAACTGCACTATCTTCTCTTTCTACTAATTTGATGAAAGCCGCATCGTTATTTCTGTAAATGAAAGTGCCTTCTTTGATTTCTTTCAATACGTTTGGATATACAAATCCGTTTTCGGCACTATTCACGTAAATTCCTTCGGCTTCGTTGTTTTCGTTAATGAAACACAATCCGTCGCCATTATTTAGTAATTCACCATTTTCAATTTCGTATGAATTTCCAACGGTTTTAATCAGTTTTCCAATATATTGTCCTTTTGATTTTGGACTTTCCCAAGAACCGATAGATTGATGTCTTTCGTTTACAAAATAATCGGTATAACCACGATTGAACGTTCTATCTAATGACGAATCAAATAAATATGTACATTTTCCAGAAGAAGCTTTGGTATATTTATCGCTATTTTCGTTTAAGAAAGCATCTAACTTCTGACGTAAATAAGAAACGTTATTTTTTACATATACGATGTCTTTTAAACGGCCTTCAATTTTGAAAGAAACAATTCCGGCCTCTACTAAATTTGGAATTTGGTTAGAAACATCAAAATCTTTAATTGAAAGTAAGTGACTATTTTTGATTAAAGTGTCGCCATTTCCGTCAATTAAATTATAAGGTAAACGGCAGTTTTGCGCACAAGAACCACGGTTTGCCGATCGTTCGCCATTAGCAACACTCATATAGCAATTTCCGCTAAACGAAACACACAAAGCACCCGTAACGAAGAATTCTAATTCTACATCAGAGGCTTCGCTGATTTCTTTGATTTGGTGTAAGTTCAACTCGCGCGCTAAAACCACACGTTTGATTCCAGCATCCGCTAAGAATTTAATTTTATCTGCATCACGATTATTGGTTTGCGTACTGGCATGCAATACGATAGGAGGCAACTCCATTTCCATAATCGCCATGTCTTGAATGATTAAAGCA
>NZ_JAIWOF010000201.1 GCF_020217025.1 Flavobacterium sp.
TCTACGCCAATATCATACAATTTCCAAATCAATTGACGACAAGGTTCTAATTCGTTATCATATAGAATGGTATTGATAACCACAAAAACCTGAGCGTTATATAAATGGGCGTATTTAACCAACTCGGCAATATCTTCCACAGAATTGGTGGCGTTTGAACGAGCGCCGTATAAAGGAGCACCAATATAAACCGCATCGGCACCACTATTTATGGCAGCAATTCCTTGTGTTAGATTTTTTGCAGGAGCTAAAATTTCAATCTTCTTCTTCATTTGTAAAGCTTTAATTATTCGGGATTTGCCGAAAAAAAGTGTGCAAAGTTCATATAAAAAATCCAAGATTTCTAATTCAAGTTCGCTTTTTTTGAATTTGGAGCATAAAAAAGCACGAATTACACTAATTTTAGATTATCTGATAACTTCCATTTCTGTGAAACTAATGTTGTTAGAAGATTAGTCTATTGTTTTAATTTATATAGTTTTTCCAAAAAGTAATTTTCAGATGACAGCATATCTCGAACGATATGAGTTTCTACAAAGTATTTATTAGGACCATTTGCTGTTATCTTGTATACAGAAAATCTTGCGCTCAAGTCCATTTTTTGAATATTTTCAAATGAAAATCTTAAATTATCTACAAAGGATTCGGTTACTCCATGATCATCATATAATACCTTTTGTATTGGTAATTTTTCAGTTTTAGTCCTAGAATTTGGCAAATAAAAATAATAAATTTGAACAGAGGGGATTCGCTCTTCTATAACTACAAAGTCATATTCAATTATTTGTTCGCCACTATAATGTAATTTAAATAAATATAACTTTTCAATTTTTAAGTGTTTCCCTCGTAGTGCAATAATTGATTTAATCTGTTCTTTTAAAAACTCATCATTGTTGTTGATCTCAAATGAATCATAATCCCATTCTATAGATTTTAGATAGTTTGGGTCGTTTAATTCTTTAGATAAATAGCTTTGCTTTTCTTGGTCTAAAAATTTTAAGTGACTATCTTTTAATTTTGGTATTATCTCATCAACAAACTTTTCATCCAATTGAAAATATAATTTATCATTAAAATTTTCGGGAAAATCCTCCTCATGTTTTACACTTTTACAAGAGTTGATTAATATTAAAAGAGGAAAAAGAATGAATAAGTTTTTCATTGATTAATCTTTATAAGTTATCTAACTAACCCAGGAATAGAGGGCTAGTTAGATGATTTTTTAAGCATACCAATTCAGTTAAATATATAATTTAAGAAACAGCTTCTTTAATTCTTCTCATCGCTTCTGTTAATAAAGCTTCGCTGGTTGCGTATGAGAAACGAATACAATTTGGATTTCCAAAAGCATCTCCAGTTACAGTTGCAACATTTGCTTCTGCTAATAAGAACATTGAGAAATCAGTTGCATTTTTGATTTCGGTTCCTTTGATGGTTTTTCCAAAATAGTAAGATACATCAGGGAAAACATAAAATGCTCCTTCAGGAACATTCAATTTGAACCCCGGAATTTGGTTTACTAATCCAACCACTAAATCTCTACGGTTTTTGAATGCAGAAACCATTTCGTTTAATACGCTTGGATCCGCTTCAACAGCTGTTATGGTTGCTCTTTGTGCAATAGAATTTGCGCCTGAAGTTACTTGACCTTGAATCTTGGTACATGCTTTTGCGATAAATTCTGGAGCTCCAATATATCCAATTCTCCAACCTGTCATAGCGAATGCTTTTGCTACTCCATTAACTGTGATTGTTCTTTCTAACATTCCTGGAATAGATGCAATACTACAGAATGTTCCTGAAAAGTTAATATGTTCGTAGATTTCATCAGAAACTACATACACGTGTGGATGTTTTTCTAAAACTTTAGCTAAAGCTGTTAATTCTTCACGATTGTAAACTGAACCACTTGGATTACAAGGCGAACTGAACCACATCATTTTTGTTTTTGGTGTGATAGCTGCTTCTAATTGTTCTGGTGTGATTTTGAAATCGCTTTCAACAGAAGTTGGAACTTCTACAGGAACTCCGCCAGAAAGTTTGATAATTTCGTAATACGAAACCCAATATGGAGCTGGAAGAATTACTTCGTCACCTTCGTTTAACATTACTTGTGCAATGTTGTATAACGATTGTTTTGCTCCTGTAGAAACTACAATTTGTGATGGTTTGTAGTCTAGATTATTGTCTCTTTTGAATTTTTTGCAAATCGCTTCTTTCAATTCTAAGTAACCTTCTACAGGAGTATAAGTACTGTAGTTTTCGTCGATAGCTTTTTTTGCAGCTTCTTTAATGAATTCAGGAGTGTTGAAATCTGGCTCTCCTAAACTAAGGCTGATAATGTCTTTTCCTTGTGCTTTTAATTCTCTTGCCAAAGCCGCCATAGCTAAAGTTTGTGAAACGGCTAAGTTGTTGATTCTGTCCGATAACGGGTTCATTGTGTGTTAGTTATTATAGTTAATACAAAAGACGCGATTCCTCGCGTCTCTTACTTTATTATGCTAATTGTGGTTTTCTTCCTAATTCTCTCAAATGCTTGAAGTGAGATGCGATAGCCGCTCGAGTAGTTTTGAATTCGTGATACGGCAAGTTACACTCAGCAGCAGTTTGTTTTACAATTTCTGCAATTTTGTTGTAATGAACATGACTGATGTTTGGAAAAATATGATGTTCAATTTGGTGATTTAACCCGCCAGTGTAATAATTTACAATCCAGTTTTTTGGTGCGAAGTTAGCAGTTGTAAACAATTGGTGAATTGCCCAAGTGTTTTCGATTTCTCCGTTTTCGTCTGGCATTGGATTTACTGTGTCTTCTACTACGTGAGCTAATTGGAAAACTACACTTAAAATTAATCCTGCAGTGTAATGCATTACTACAAATCCTAAAAGTACTTTCCACCATGTAATTCCTAAAACCATTGGTAATACTAACCAAATGGAGAAGTAAATCGTTTTAGTGATAATTAAAGTGGTCCATTGAAAAGCTGGACTTTTAGCTTCTCCGTAAGACAATTGTCTTTTTAAATAACGCTTCATCTGTAAGAAATCTGTAGTGATAGCCCAGTTGAACGTTAATAATCCGTATAAGAAAACAGAATAATAATGTTGAAATCTGTGGTGGCTGTACCATTTAGCCGTTTTAGAAAAACGTAAAATTCTTCCCGCTTCTAAATCTTCATCGTGACCAATAATGTTGGTGTATGTGTGGTGTAAAACGTTATGTTGTACTTGCCAGTTATACACATTTCCAGCTAAGATGTAGATACTTCCGCCCATTAATTTGTTTACCCAAGATTTAGTAGAGTAAGCACCGTGATTTCCATCATGCATTACGTTCATTCCAACGCCGGCCATTCCAATTCCAATGACTACGTTTAATAATAAATATACCCAAAATGGCATATCCATAGCTAATAGGAAGAAATAAGGTGTTAGGAAAAGACCAAACATCACAATGGTTTTCAGGTGAAGCTTCCAGTTTCCTGTTTTGTCAATTTTATTTTCTTTGAAATAATCGTTTACTCGTTTATTTAATGTTCTGAAAAATTTCAGATTGTCCTCTTTTGAGAAAATCGGGGTTGTGGTATTCATATATTTTGTATTCAAATTTCGTCAAAGATAATTATTATAATTTTTTCATTTATGATATTCATCATTTTTATTCGTCAAAAAACGTATTTTTGTGCAAAATTTAACGAATGGAAGCCATTTTAAAGCAATTTCCTGATTTATCTGAAAATCAAATACTTCAGTTTCAAAAATTACAATCGCTGTATGAAGATTGGAATGCCAAAATTAACGTGATTTCACGAAAAGATATAGACGAATTATATACACGTCATGTTTTGCATTCGTTAGGAATCGCAAAAATTATCGAGTTCCGACCAGGATCGAGAATTATGGATGTTGGAACTGGTGGTGGTTTTCCTGGAATTCCACTAGCGATTTTATTCCCAGAAGTTGATTTTTATTTGATTGATGTTATTGCGAAGAAAATCAAAGTAGTGAATGAAGTAGCTGCAGGTTTAGGATTAAAAAATGTAAAAGCCGAACAAAAACGTGCCGAATTAGTCAAACAAGAATTCGATTTCATCGTAAGTCGTGCGGTTACCAATATGCCTGATTTTGTAAAATGGGTAGATGATAAAGTGGCAAAAAAACAAAACCACGAATTAGGCAACGGAATTTTATATTTAAAAGGTGGCGATTTAACCGAAGAATTAAAGGATTTTCCAAAAGCAACACAATACAATTTATCGGATTTCTTTTCAGATGAGTTTTTTGAAACGAAGAAAGTGGTTCATTTGCCTTTGAAGTGTAAGAAGTAAGTGAATAGTGAAAAGTAATTAGTGATTAGCTATAAAAAGCAAAACCCGATTTTCAAATGAAAATCGGGTTTTTTATTTCTATTTCGGACTAAGATTATCCTAAAAACGGATATTTATAATCTTCTGGTGTTACAAATGTTTCTTTAATCGTTCTAACAGAAGCCCAACGCAATAAGTTTTGTGCTGAACCTGCTTTATCATTAGTTCCTGAACCTCTTGCTCCTCCAAATGGTTGCATTCCTACAACAGCACCTGTTGGTTTGTCGTTGATGTAGAAGTTTCCTGCTGCATTTTGTAACGCAACCGTCGCTTCTTCCACCGCATAACGACATTGGCTAAATACCGCACCTGTTAAAGCATATTCTGAAGTTTCGTCAACTAATTTCAATGTTTCAGACCATTTTGCGTCTTCGTAAATATAAATCGTAACTACTGGTCCGAATAATTCGGTACACATGGTGTTGTATTTTGGATTTGTAGTTAAGATAACCGTTGGTTCAATGAAATAACCTTTCGATTTATCATAATTCCCACCCATAATTACTTCAGCATCGCTATCGTTTTTAGCTTGGTCGATGTAACGAGCTAATTTATCAAATGAAGCTTCTGAAATTACAGCTGTAATAAAATTACTCATATCTTCTGGTGAACCCATTTTCATAGATTTCAAATCCGCTTCTAATTTTGCTTGAACCGCTGGCCATAAACTTTGTGGAATATAAACACGTGAAGCCGCACTACATTTTTGTCCTTGGAATTCAAAAGCACCACGTGCAATTCCTACTGCAACTTGCGTTGCGTTTGCTGATGGATGTGCAATGATGAAATCTTTTCCACCAGTTTCTCCAACAATTCTTGGGTATGTTTTGTATGTAGCGATATTATTTCCAATAGTTTTCCAAATATCATTGAAAACTCCAGTCGAACCTGTAAAGTGAACTCCTGCTAAATGTGGACTTGATAAAACTACGTCAGAAACCATTCCAGAATCACCCATTACCATATTGATAACACCATCTGGTAAACCTGCTTCTTTGAAAACTTGCATGATTACATTAGCAGAATATACTTGAGTTGCTGCTGGTTTCCATACTACCACATTCCCCATTAATGCAGCACTTGAAGGTAAATTTCCTGCAATAGCTGTAAAGTTGAAAGGAGTAATCGCATATACACAACCTTCTAATGGTCTGTATTCAACACGGTTCCACATGTCTGATGTTGATGCTGGTTGGTCTGCGTAAATTTTTGTCATGAATTCTACGTTGTAACGTAAGAAGTCAATCAACTCACAAGCCGAATCAATTTCTGCTTGGTGAATCGTTTTTGATTGTGCAATCATTGTCGCTGCATTGATTTTAGCGCGGTATGGACCTGCTAATAATTCAGCTGCTTTTAAGAAAATTCCAGCTCTGTTTTCCCAAGCCATTGCTGCCCATTTTTTACGAGCTTCTAAAGCAGAAGTAATTGCTTTTTCAACTAAAGTTCTATCTGCTTGATGATAAACACCTACAATATGTTGATGATCATGTGGAGCTGACATTTTTTTAGTATCGCCAGTTTTAATTTCTTCGCTACCTATATATAATGGAACTTCTACTTGAGAATTCCACATAGTTTTGTATGTTTCTGCAACTTTTGCTCTTTCAGGAGAACCTGGAGCGTATGATTTTACGGGTTCGTTTACCGCTTTTGGGACATTAAAAAATCCTTTTAACATGGTGTTGTATTTTGAGATTAGACAATTTTGTGCTTTGATTTACGAAATAATCGTAAACGAATACAAAAATACAAAGTATATTTTGAATTATCGATAACAAATGTTACGAAGCTAATTTGGTTACTATTTAATTGATAGCAAAAGGAGCACTAAGCTTAAAAGTAGGGATAATAACTCTAAAACTTCTAGTTGAGGTAAAGTTAACCATATTGAAATAGCCTTTCATGGCGCCAATAGGAGAAGAAAGTAAACATCCAGAGGAGTAGGTGTAGGTTTCGCCAGGTTTTATAACTGGTTTTTTTCCAATTACACCTTCGCCATCTACTACTTCTAAAGTGTTTAGTGCATCGTAAATTTCCCAATGACGAGTAGTCAATTGAACCGAATCTTTACTTTGATTTTCGATGGTAACATGATACGAAAAGGCAAAATGAATCTTGTAGTTCTTGAAGTATGTTCCTTCAAAACTAGTTAAAACAGAAATTTTTATGCCTCTTGTAATTTGACTTACCATATGTTAAAATAAGATTATCGACACCACCATTAACACGAAAATAGCTAATAATGAAATAGGTATGAATAATATGTTCAAAAGTAGGAATTTAAAAATTGTTTTCCAACGACTGTTTTGATAAAAATTTCTTAAAGATTTATAAAGATAAATTGGAAACAAAATAGAGAAGCTTGTACCTATTAAAAATTTTGAAATATTGTCTGAGAAAAACCCAACTATTTCATATAGAATTAAACAAATAAACATGAAGGAATAAAAACTATACGAAAAAACTAAATGGTCTGTGTAATTGAATCTTTTATCATAAAAGGCAATCCAAAAAATAATAGCAATGAAAGGAATTGATAGAAAAATTAAGAATGGTAATTTACCTAAAATGTAATCTCCAACTTCTCTAAGCACATCATTTGATTTTAAATTTTGAGCTTTTTCATAGATATATCGATTGATTTTGTTGTTTTCATAACCCAATTTTTTCAATGCAACCTCGGGAGTTTCTTGTGGGTTTTTTAAGTTGTAGTTTCTAAATGTCGTAATGCGAAGTGTTAGATGTCCTAAGTTTTCAGGATCATTAAATTCGTTTGCTTTGTAGATGGAATCTCTGTGGAATTCTTTCCCGGTTTTTTTGTCGACTTCTATTACGCCAGTATCATAGATTTTATTGTAATCTATTTTTGTGCTATCGCTTTTTGTTAATTCTGTTTCGGATTTTTCTTCGGAGCTATTGTTGAACCTTGTGCCTATATCCATAACTATAAAAAGAATTATGGAAATACTTAAAAACAATCGGAATGGATTAGCATGATGATGTCTTTTTCCTTCAGAAAATTCTCTAGCAGCAATACCAGGTTTTAAAAATAAAGAAAAGAAAGTATTTCGCAATCTGGAATCATAAGCATAAAAATTAGCAAAAAACTCTTCTATAAAATCTCTTATGGTTAGTTTTTTTGTTGAATTCAATTGACCACAAGCGTGACAATATTTTTCGCTAACATCTAATTTAGTTTCACAATTGATGCATTGAGTGCCTCTATATTTTTTATCTTTTCTGTTCATTATTAATTGCGGATAACTTCGCTGTTCGTGTTTGCTATTCCAATTACTCTATCGTATCTGTCGTTATTTCCTCTATAATATACAATTGCGGTATAGTTGTTTTCTGTTTGAAAATAATTACCATCAATAGCATTTTTAAAATCAATAGTGCCTTTTTTATCGGTAAGAATGTATTGATAGTTGGTAAAGCCTTGTTTCATCAAAAGTGCTTTTTCATACAAACCTGTTTTTTTATTTAGTTCCATTTTATAATCATCAGTTAATGAGTAATTATTAAACATTCCGGAAACATAAATGTTTTCTTCTAAAAATTCTGGTGCATCTAATGTAAAATACACCCAAGAATAATCAGATTCTATTTGAGAATTTGTTGAATTTACATTCTGAATAAAAAAGTTGCCATTGATATCTGGAAAATAAGTGTAAGGTTGGTTTTTTCTTGGAGTATTTGTATATAAATGAGTGTTGTAAATATTTTCACCTGAAGTAACTTTTGCTACGGTATTGTTAGTTGCTCTTATGATTTTATTATCAATGCTATAGCATTCGTTTCCACCCCAAAATTGGGTTTCTTTATTGTATCTGTAAATTAATTCAGAACCAAGTGTGTATTGAGGTTTTATATTTGAAATACTCGTTTTCCAATTTCCATTTTGAAAAAGCGTAACTTTTACATTTTGAATGGGGTTTTGTAGGATTCTATCGCCATAATTTATCGACATTTCAACATTCTGTTTTTGGTTTAGACTATCAAAGTCTCTTGCTCTTCTTATGGAGAGCCCAACGGTTACTTGTTCTTCATAAATTATAATTCTACGAGAAAAAACGATTTCATTTTCATCGTTTAATACCGAAATTAAATAATTGCCACTTTTAGTAATTTGATTAAATCTATTTGGAAAAACTTGTCTATAGTGTGAATAGAGTTGTAAAGTATTGAATGAATTTTCATAAGTAATAATGCGCTGATTATCCATTCCATTTAAATATTCCGCTTTTCCTAAATCAGATGGTGCAGACCAATCGTAATTGTACTGAGTAATGGTGTAGTAATAATCGGCTTCGTCTCCGTATAAATCGTCAAAACTTAATTCAAAAGTTTCACCAAGTTTAAAAAATGGAATCACATTGTTTCCATTTACTCGGAATGAGATGGTTTTAATATTGAATGATGGGTCTTGCTCTATTCCTGCTTGTGAGAAAATAAAACCATGTAGGGATAGACAAAATAGAATTATAATTTTATTCATTTTATAGCTATAAAGACGTAAAAATAGTAAATCTTTAAGAACAAACGTAATTCCTTTTAATTTATTAGTAATTTCTAATTTAGAATAGTTATAAATAAACCAAATCTCTTTCTTTATTTTTGGTAAGCTATAATGTATTTGATTAAATTTGCACGTTTTATAGTAAATTTTTTAACAATCATATCTTCAAAAATATGTCAAAAGACATTCGAATTAAAAAAGGTTTAGACCTTAAGTTGAAGGGTGAAGCAGCTCACAAAGTAGCTCAAGTAACTCGCTCGAAAGTCTATGCTGTTAAACCTTCTGACTTCCATGGAGTAACTCCAAAGATGGTGGTAAAAGAAGGAGATAACGTTAAAGCGGGAGAAGTAATTTTCTTTTCTAAATCAGATGAGAAAGTTAAATTCGTTGCTCCTGTAAGCGGAAAAATTCAAGAAATCAAACGTGGTGAAAAAAGAGTCATTTTAGAGATTCTTATTGCTGCAGATTCTCAAGATGTTTTCGTTGAGCATAGCAAGAAAAATCCTAATGATTTATCAACAGAAGAAGTAAAAGCACATTTGTTAGCTTCAGGATGTTGGCCATTTATCAATCAACGTCCTTATGATGTGATTGCTAATTCAGCTGATACACCTAAAGCTATTTTTATTTCAGCTTATGCGACTGCTCCTTTGGTTGCAGATGTTGAGTATGTTTTAGAAAACAAATTAGAAGCATTCCAAGTTGGTATCGATGCTTTAGCAAAATTAACATCAGGAAAAGTTCATTTATCTGTAAAAGGTAAAGGAAAATCTATTTTTAAAGATGTTAAAGGAGTTTCAATGCACCAAGTTTATGGCCCGCACCCTGCTGGAAATGTTGGTGTTCAAATTGCAAAGATTTCGCCTATTAACGCAGGTGAAAGAGTTTGGACAGTAACGCCACAAGATGTTGCTATTATTGGTGAATTGTTTTTAACTGGAAAATACAATGCTACAAGAACTGTCGCTTTAGTAGGTTCTGAAGTTAAAGAAGCTCAGTATTATAATGTGATTTCTGGTGCTGCTATTGAAGATTTAGTAGGTGGTAAAATTGCTGGAGATAATGTGAGAATTATTTCTGGAGATGTTTTAACAGGTGCTAAAGTGAAAAT
>NZ_JAIWOF010000202.1 GCF_020217025.1 Flavobacterium sp.
GGATGGAAATTTAGGTTTCTACAGCAATACAGTAACTGTTATTCCTGAAGGTAATGTGTACAGAATGTTTGGATGGATGCCTTTTGCATCACCAAGTGTTCATAGTGCTTCAAGAACAGGATTATCATGGTTAATGCCAGGTAAAAAATATGCGCCTAACACCAATTTAAATGGTGAAGAAAGAGCTTTAGTTGTAACAGGAGAAATGGAAGCAGTAATGCCGATGGATATTTTTCCAATGCAATTGTTAAAAGCTTGTTTGGCTAGCGATATCGATAAAATGGAAAGCTTAGGAATTTACGAAGTAGCTCCAGAAGATTTTGCTTTAATTGATTATACTAACACATCTAAATTAGAAGCGCAACAAATAATTCGTGAAGCTCTTGATTTAATGATTAAAGAAGTAGGATAATAGCTATGAAGTTTTTAAGAGATAAAATAGACCAAATTAAAAAGCCTTTTGAGAAAGGGCAAAAATTTGAAAAATTCGCACCTGCTATCAATGCATTAGATACATTTTTATATGTGCCTAATCATACCACAAAGCACGGAGCTCATATTAGAGATGCTGTAGATTTAAAGAGAACCATGATTACTGTGGTTTTAGCTTTAGTTCCAGCGTTACTATTCGGAATTTATAATGCAGGTTACCAACACTTCATTCAAATTGAAGGTTCTGACATGTCATTTGGAAATTTATTTTTCCACGGATTATGGAAAGTGTTACCAATGATTATTGTATCGTATGCAGTAGGATTAGGTATCGAATTTGCTTTCGCAATTTTTAGAGGTCACGAAGTTAACGAAGGATACTTAGTATCTGGTTTGTTAATTCCAATGGTTATGCCAGTTGATTTGCCTTTATGGATGTTAGCTATTGCAGTTGCTTTCGCAGTTGTAATTGGTAAAGAAGCTTTTGGAGGA
Source organism: Flavobacterium sp. (assembly GCF_020217025.1). Lineage (GTDB taxonomy): Bacteria > Bacteroidota > Bacteroidia > Flavobacteriales > Flavobacteriaceae > Flavobacterium. The sequence goes on from NZ_JAIWOF010000202.1 coordinate 925, forward strand.
ACAGGTATGAATATTTTCAACCCTGCTTTATTAGCGCGTGCTTTTGCATTCTTTGCTTATCCAACATTTATGTCGGGAGATAAAATTTGGGTTAGTGATGCTTCAACAATTGATGGAGTTTCAGGTGAAACAATTTTAGGTTCATTAGCACAAGGAAAAGAAGTAGCGTATTCAACTATGGATATGTTCTTAGGATTCATTCCGGGTTCTATTGGTGAAACTTCAACTTTAGCTATTTTAATTGGTGCATTTATTTTAATTGCAACAGGAGTTGGTAGTTGGAAAATTATGGTTTCTGGAGTAATTGGAGCGGCTTTAACTGCTTTGATGTTCAATGCTGTTGGTTTAACTGCTTTAATGAACTTTGATTGGATGAATCACTTGGTAGTTGGAGGTTTTGCTTTTGGTATTGTGTTCATGGCAACTGATCCAGTTTCTGCGGCTCAAACCGATAAAGGAAAAATCATCTACGGTTTATTAATAGGATTCTTTAGTATTTTAATTAGAGTTTTCAACCCAGCTTATCCAGAAGGAGTAATGTTGGCTATCTTGTTAATGAATACTTTAGCGCCAACAATTGATTATTTCGTAGTTAATGGAAACATTGCTAAGAGAAAGAAAAGATTGGCAAAGTCTAAACAATTAAAATCTGCATAGTCATGAATAGAGAAAGTAACGGATATACATTTTTGTTTGCGACTGTAATGGTTGTGTTAGTAGCTTCTGCTTTAGCATTTGCTGCAACAGCACTTAAGCCAGATCAAGAGGCAAACATTAAGAAAGAGAAAATGCAGTACATTCTAAAATCGTTTGGAGTAGCTGTAGAAAGAGACGCTTCAGAAGAAGCATATAAAAAACATATCATTAGCGAAGTAGTTTTTGACGAAAACGGAAGCGAAATCAGTAAAGATGCTTTTACAGTTGATATCGCTAAAGAAAAAGGGAAATTTCCAATTTTCAACGCGGAGAAAGATGGTAAAAAATTCTATGTTATTCCAGTAAGAGGAATGGGATTGTGGGATGCTATCTGGGGTTATGTTTCTATCGATGAGAACTTAAAAGTTGACGGTATCGTATTTGATCATAAAGGTGAAACTCCAGGTTTAGGAGGTGAAATCACACAAGATTATTTCCAAAAAAGTTTTGTTGGAGAAAGTGTATTTGACGCTAATGGAAACTTACAAGGTTTAAAAGTAGTTAAAGGATATTCAGGAAAAGACAACAAAGCGGATGGTGAGGTTGATGCAATTTCTGGTGCTACTTTAACAGGTAATGGTGTAACTGAAATGTTAGTTAGAGGTTTAAAACCATATGAAAAATATTTAAAATCTAATAAAAAATAATCGTCATGGCAGAAAACAACAAAGAAGGATTATTTTCAAAAAGTAATATTAAATTAATTACGAATCCATTTAATGACGATAACCCAGTAACCGTTCAGGTATTAGGTATTTGTTCAGCTTTAGCGGTAACAGTTCAAATGAAAAATGCCTTTGTAATGGCACTTTCAGTAACTGCGGTAGTGGCTTTTGGTAACGTAATTATATCATTATTAAGAAACTTAATTCCAAGTAGAATCCGTATTATTGTTCAGTTGGTTGTAGCAGCTGCTTTAGTAATTTTGGTTGACCAAATTTTGAAAGCGTATGCGTATGATATCAGTAAACAATTATCAGTATTCGTAGGATTAATTATTACTAACTGTATCTTAATGGGACGTTTTGAAGCTTTTGCTTTAGGTAACAAACCATGGCCATCATTCTTAGATGGTTTAGGAAACGGTTTAGGATATGGAATCATTTTAATGATAGTAGCATTTTTTAGAGAATTATTTGGTTCAGGAAAATTATTCGGAATCGAAATTCTTGGAAACTCTGTAGAAAAAACAGGATTGTATGCTACAGGATATGTTAATAACGGATTCATGTTATTAGCTCCAATGGCCTTGGTTATGGTAGGTATTGTAATTTGGGTACAGAGAAGTATTAACAAGAAATTAATCGAGAAAAAATAATAGCTATGTTTGAATATATCAATATATTTTTAAAATCAGTTTTCATTGATAACATGATTTTTGCATACTTCTTAGGAATGTGTTCATTTTTGGCCGTTTCTAAAAAAGTATCAACAGCTATAGGTCTTGGAATTGCTGTAACCTTTGTACAAGTAATTACGGTTCCATTAAACTATTTAATTTATCACTATGTTTTAGGTGCTGGTGCATTAGCTTGGTTAGATCCATCATTAGCTGAATTAGATTTAAGCTTTTTAACTTTCATTTTATTCATTGCATCTGTAGCAACAATGGTACAGTTAGTAGAAATGATTGTTGAGAAATTTTCACCTTCATTATATAACTCATTGGGTATTTTCTTACCGCTTATTGCAGTAAACTGTGCTATCTTAGGAGGTTCATTATTCATGCAACAAAGAGTTGATGGTGGAACTTACTCTTCATTAGGACACGTAGTAACTTTCGGTTTTTCTTCTGGATTAGGTTGGACAATTGCAATCGTTGCAATGGCAGCTATCCGTGAAAAAATGGAATATTCTAACGTATTAGCTCCTTTAAGAGGTTTAGGAATTACTTTTATTTTAACAGGTTTAATGGCAATTGGTTTCATGAGTTTTGGAGGAATTGACCTTAACGCATTAAACAAAAAGCCAGTAGCAAAAGTAGCAACTCCTGCTCCAGCTGTTGTTGAAACTCCTGTAGTTGATTCAGTTCAAGTAGCTGTAGATTCTGTTAAAGTAGATTCAACTCAAGTAGTTAAATAATAGTATAACATTAAAAATTGAACTCATGTTTAGTATAACAGAATTAATTACATATTCAATTTTAGCTTTCTTAGGGCTTATTTTACTAATGGTGTTTATGCTATTATATGCAAAATCTAAATTAGTAAACTCAGGTGCTGTAAAGATTAAAATTAACGGTGAAAACGAAATTGAAGTAGGTGGAGGTAGTACACTTTTAACTACTTTAGGTAATAATAAAATCTTCTTACCATCAGCTTGTGGTGGTGGAGGTTCTTGTTTACAATGTAAATGTAAAGTATTAGATGGTGGTGGAGAACCTTTACCAACAGAAATACCAAACTTTACTCGTAAAGAATTAGCAGACGGATGGAGATTAGGATGTCAGGTTAAAGTAAAACAAGACATGGTAATTGAAGTACCAGAAGAAATTTTTGGAATCAAAAAATTCGAAGCAAAAGTATATTCTAACTACAACGTAGCTTCTTTTATTAAAGAATTTATTGTTGAGTTACCAGAAGATATGCACTACGAAGCAGGAGGTTATATCCAAATTGAAATCCCAGCTTGTGAAGTGAAATTTACAGATATTGATATTACAGCTCACCCAGTTGAACATCCAGGTGAACCTGATAAATTCCAAGTAGAGTGGGATAAGTTTAAATTATGGCCATTAGTTATGAAAAATAACGAATTGGTTGAAAGAGCTTACTCTATGGCTTCTTATCCAGCAGAAGGTAGAAAAATCATGTTGAACGTTCGTATTGCAACGCCTCCGTTTGATAGAGCTACAAACGATTGGATGAAAGTAAACCCAGGTATTGCTTCTTCATACGTTTTCTCAAGAAAAGCAGGTGATACTGTAACTGTTTCTGGACCTTACGGTGAATTCTTTATCAACGAATCTGAAGCAGAAATGTTGTATGTAGGTGGTGGAGCTGGTATGGCGCCAATGCGTTCGCACTTGTACCACTTATTCCGTACAGTTAAAACTGGAAGAAAAGTAACTTATTGGTACGGAGGTCGTTCTAAACGTGAATTATTCTATGTAGACCACTTTAGAGCTTTAGAGAAAGATTTTCCTAACTTCAAATTCCATATCGCGTTATCTGAACCTTTACCAGAAGATAACTGGAAAGTGAAAGATGGACCAAATGGAGAAGGTGATGGTTTCGTAGGATTTATTCATAACGTAGTTATTGATAACCACTTGAAATTACACGATGCACCAGAAGATATCGAATTTTATTTCTGTGGACCACCAATGATGAATAACGCAGTTGTAAAAATGTGTGACGATTGGGGTGTGCCAAAAGAAAATGTTCGTTTCGACGACTTCGGAGGTTAATCCAAATTTTATATATCAAAACCGATTCAGAAATGAGTCGGTTTTTTTATGCCTGAAGTTGAAATTGTTTATTTTTGGAAATCATTAATTATAGTACAACTATGTCATCAGATTTAAATGAAAGATATTTTGAAATAAGAAAAAAGGCTAAAAAAAGGCTAAATACTATGTTTAATAGGAGAAGAGTAATTATATATATTGTTGTTATATTTTTATTAGTTTTAGTAAAGTTGTATTTTTTTAATGAAGAAAAAGAGAATGAAAAAATAAATAATACGATAACACCTTTAGACTTATTATATTCTCCTGAACTTGTTAAAGTTAATAATGATTCTATATTCAAATTTTCAGATTTTCAATTTTTTGCGCCTAAAGGTTATAACTATCTTTTAAAAAACGAAATTAAAACAATTTATAATGATAGTATGACCGTTTCATTTTTGATAGGTAAAAATATTCATGGTAAGAATATTCTAATGAAATATCAAACAGAGTTAAAAAAAGAAAGTGAGGCAATTATATTTGATAAATCTCAAATTAATGATGATGTTTATGATTTTAAAATCACTAAAAATGGAGAAATAAAGTCAAATGGTAGGTTAAAATTAATTAATTCTGCTATCAGTAAAGAAAATTATTTCATGTTTTTAGTAATTGATCCAAAATTTACTAACGATGAAGAGATTATGAAAATTGTTGAAAGTTTCAAATAATAAATAGTTTATAAAATTTAACCGATTCAGAAATGAGTCGGTTTTTTTATGCTTTCAAATAGAATACCTACCTTTGCAATATGGAATCATTATCACTACAAGACTTACATCATTTGGCCATGAATCACGTGGGAAAAGAACTTGAAAAACAAGGATTTGAGTTCATTGCCATCAACAGCCAGTTGAAAAAACATCCGCAATTTGTTTGTGTTGATAAACCTACGAATACGTTGCATTTTGTAATGGTGCAAGCTGTAACTTATCCAGACAATCCTGCTGAATATGATGTTGTTTTCATGGAAACCTTCATCAGTCATGCCAAAGAGAAAAAAGCTAAAGTATTATATGCAGGAGTTGGTTTTGCTAACGCAGAAGATTTTGAAAAACCGATTTTAAAAAATCAAGATTATATTTTAAATTATGAAGGAATTAAAGAGATTTTATAGTTTTCTAATTGTAGCAATTTTATTTACTTCATGTACTAAAACTACAGATTTTTATACCATTCAAGGCGAAGCACAAGGAAGTACGTATTCTATAAAATACATTTCAACGGAAGAAAAAGTAACTAAAAATCAAATGGATTCGTTGTTAACAGCTTTTGATTTATCGCTTTCCACGTATCGACCAGATTCTAAAATTTCTAAAATTAATGCTGGCGATTCAACAGTTGTTGTAGATGATTTTTTTACAGAAACATTCCAACTTTCCAACCAAATTTATAAAGAAACGAATGGTTTGTTCGATCCAACAATTGGTGTTTTAGTGAATGCATACGGTTTCGGACCAAATAAAAAGCACCAAGATTTAGCTCTAAAACAAATCGATAGTTTGTTGCAATTTGTAGGTTTTAATAAGATTGCATTAAACGCAAATAAAACCATATCAAAAAAGTATAAAGAAACTTTCATCGATTTTAATGCAATTGCACAAGGTTATTCCGTTGATGTTGTAGTGAATTATTTAAAATCGAAAGGAATTGAAAATGCCATTGTTGAAATTGGTGGCGAATTATTTGCGATGGGTAAAAACACAATTGACAATAAGAACTGGGTAGTAGGAATCGACGATCCATTACAAAATCCAGAAGAACGCACATTAATTGCCAAAGTGAATTTAGAAAACTTAGGAATGGCAACTTCAGGGAATTATAGAAAAGTAATGATTGATGAAAAAACAGGTAAGAAGTTTGTTCACATCATTAATCCAAAAACGGGATTGGCTCAAAAAAATAATGTGTTAAGTGCAACTGTTTTATCAAAGTCATCTGGTTTGTCTGATGGTTACGCTACAGCTTTTATGTTAATGAGTTTAGAGGAAAGTAAGGTATTCTTACAAAAACATCCAGAATTATATGTCATGCTTCTTTACTCGGATTCAGCCAATAAAATGCAGCAATTTACTACAGAAAATTTCAATTCTTTGATTATAGACTAATTCTAAATAAGAAAATAATTGTTAAAACTTGTATAATAAACTTTTGATTTTGTAGTTATAAAGATAATTTTATCCAAACAAAATCAAATTTTATGAAGAAATTTCACTTTTCCATTTCTTTATTGCTTTTGGCTCCAGCGTTTCTTTTTGCGCAGGATTTCAAGCTTGAAGATCCAATTCCGACTGACCCTAATGTAAAAATCGGAAAGCTTTCAAACGGATTAACGTATTACATCCGTAAAAATGCAAAACCTGAAGATAAGGTTGATTTACGCCTAGTTGTTAATGCAGGTTCGATTCAAGAAACGGATGAACAGCAAGGTTTAGCTCACTTTATGGAGCACATGTGTTTCAATGGAACAAAACGATTTCCTAAAAATGAATTGGTAAATTATCTTCAAAGTATCGGAGTTAAATTCGGACAACACTTAAATGCTTACACGAGTTTTGATGAAACGGTTTACTTTTTACCAATTCCTTCAGATGATAAAGATAAAGTAGAAAAAGGGTTCCAAATTATAGAAGATTGGGCGTTCAATACTACTTTAACTCCAGAAGAAATTGATAAAGAAAGAGGTGTCGTTTTAGAAGAATATCGTTTAGGTCTAGGTGCTGACAAAAGAATGATGGGACGTTTTATGCCAAAAATGATGTATAATTCGTTATATGCAAAACGTCTTCCTATTGGTCAAAAAGAAATTTTAGAAAACTTTACATATGATAAATTAACGAGTTTTTATAAAGATTGGTATCGCCCAAATTTAATGGCAGTTATTGTTGTAGGAGATATCGATGTTGCCGAAATGGAGAAAAAAATTATCGCTCATTTTGGGAAATATAAAAATCCAAAGAAGCAAAAAGAAAGAAAATTTTATGATGTTCCTAATCACAAAGAAACTTTCGTAGCTGTAGAATCAGATAAAGAAGCAGCATTTGCTCAGGTACAATTATTGTATAAAGATTATGCAGAGCCTAAGAAAGTTACAACACTTGGAGATTTTAAAGAATATCTTGCCAAAGGACTTTTTTCTACGATGTTAAATAACAGATTAGAAGAGTTACAAAACAGTCCAAATCCTCCTTTTAACTTTGGCTACACCTATCATGGTGGTACTTTTGCAAGAACAAAAGAAGCATTTCAATCTTTTGCAATGGTAGCTCAGGATAAGCAATTACAGGCTTTGAAAGTATTGGTGACTGAGAACGAAAGAGTAAAGCAATTTGGATTTACTCAAGGAGAATTAGATAGAGCAAAAGCCGAATTCTTATCTCAAATTGAAAGACAGTATAATGAAAGAGAGAAAAGTGAATCTGAAAATTTCGTATCAGAATATCAATCTAATTTCTTAGAAAAAGAACCAATTCCAAGTATCGAATGGACGTTTGATATCTTTAAAAAGATGTTACCAACCATTTCTGTTGAAGATACTAATGGTTTAATTGCTAAATATTTAAAAGAAGATAATAGAGTAGTTATTTTAACTGGTCCAGAAAAAGATGGTTTAGTAAAACCAACAGAACAAGAAGTTTTAAATTCATTAACGGTAAACAAAAATGAATTGACTGCATATGCAGAAACAAAAGTTTCGGAAAGTTTATTGAGAAATCCAGTTAAAGAAGGAAGCGTAGTTTCAAAAGAAAGTAATGCTAAATTAGGAACTACTACTTTGAAACTTTCAAACGGTGCTACAGTAGTTTATAAGAAAACTGATTTTAAAAACGATCAAGTTATATTTGAAGCAATCAGTTTTGGTGGTTCAAATTTATTTTCAAATGATGAAATGGCAAAAGTTTCATTAGCAATGGGTGGTTTATCTGAAGCAGGTTTTTCTGGAATGTCTAAAAATGATATCAACAAATTTATGACAGGTAAAATTGCAAGAATAAATCCTTATGTTGGTGGAATTTATGAAGGATTAAACGGTTCTTCTACTCCAAAAGATTTAGAGTATTTATTTCAAATGACGTATGCTTATTTCACCGATTTAAATTTTGACAAAGAAGCTTTTACTGGTTTTATTTCAAAGCAAAAAGGGTTTATGGCAAATATGATGTCACAACCAGCGTCTTATTTTTCAAATGAATTTTACACTTATTTGAACAAAGAAAATCCAAGATATAAAGGGTTTCCAAAAGAAGAAGATTTTGATAAAGCGGATTATGAATTAGCGTATAAAAAATACAAAGAGCGTTTTGCAAATGCAGCTGATTTTAATTTCTATATTGTTGGAAATTTTGATGAAGCTCAATTGGAAGCTTTTGCTGCGAAATATATAGCATCATTACCTTCTGATAAAAATACTAAAGAAAGTGCTAAAGATTTAGGCTATAGAATGCTTAAAGGTTCGCACAAAAAAGTGGTAAACAAAGGAAAAGATCCAAAAAGCACAGTTAACATCATGATTTATGGTGATACAAAATACGATGCAAAAGAAGCATTTGCTTTCAAAGCATTAGGTGAAGTGTTAACAATTAAATTAGTAGAAGAATTAAGAGAAAACGAAAGTGGTGTGTATGGAGTAGGAGCTAGAGGAAGTATGAATAAAGTACCTTACGGAAGCTATAATTTCTCAATTTCTTTCCCATGCGGACCAGAAAATGCTGAAAAACTTACTGAATCTGCTTTAAGAGAATTAAACAAAATGGTTACTAATGGTCCAGAACAAAAAGATTTGGATAAATTTAAAGAAGCATCAAGATTAGAATACAAAGAAAGTTTAAAAGATAATCGCTACTGGATGGCAGTTTTAAAACGTCAATATACAGATGGAGTAAATCCGGAAGAAGTATTTGATTTTGAAGCTAAATTGAATGCTTTAAC
>NZ_JAIWOF010000203.1 GCF_020217025.1 Flavobacterium sp.
CGTTAAAGAACTTCAAGATGTAGCTAAGAAATATTTGGCTAAAGATAAAGTAATTGGTATGTTAATGCCAGAAGAATAGATAGGTTTTTATTAAATTCAAAATCCCGCAATTGTAATGATTGCGGGATTTTTTTATTTATAACAAACCGGAATAATTTCTCCTTTTGCTAAACAGTATTTTTCTACTAATTCAGGAGCAATTTTTTTGGTATAATCTACTTCGTCAACCTTAAAACCAATACTTCTTAGTTTGTCAAAGTAATCTCTACCATAAACTCTTACGTGATCGTATTGTCCGAAGATTTTTGCTCTTTCTTTTGGGTCAGTAATAGAATCATCTGTAAAAGTTGTCGCTCTTGATAAGTCTTGCGGAATTTGAAAGATTCCCATTCCACCTGGTTTTAAAACGCGATATAATTCTTGCATCGCTTTTGTGTCATCCGGAATATGTTCCAAAACGTGATTACATAAAATGATATCATACGAATTATCTTCAAAAGGTAAATTACAAATATCAGCTTTTACATCAGCTAATGGCGAAAACAAATCGGTAGTTATATAATCTAAATTTGTTTGCTTTTTAAAACGCTTGTAAAATTCTTGCTCAGGAGCAAAGTGTAATACTTTTTTTGGAGCGGTAAAAAAATCCGTTTCGTTTTGTAAATATAGCCACAACAAACGATGTCTTTCTAATGAAAGCGTGCTTGGTGACAACACGTTGTTTCGTTGTGTTCCATATCCATAAGGTAAAAACATACGAAAGCTTTTCCCGTCAATAGGATCTGTAAAACGACTTCCTCTCAATAAAAAAGCCAAAATAGGACGCACCACAATACTCAAACGAATCAATATCGGACGAGGAATGGTGTTAAGTATAAGTTTGAATAATTTTTTCATTACAGCACTAAAGGTTTTTGTCTCAATCCATCTTCTTCATTGCTAACAATCCCTAAAGCTTCATAGATATAGGCAAAAGTAGATAATAATTCAGGTTTCCCGTCAACAATAGCTACATCGTGTTCAAAGTGTGCGCTTGGTTTTCCGTCAGCAGTAGTAATTGTCCAACCGTCTTTATGTTGTTTGATGTTTTTGGTGCCCATGTTAATCATCGGTTCGATAGCAATGACCATTCCGTTGACTAATTTTTTTCCACGACCACGTTTTCCGTAATTTGGAACTTCTGGATCTTCGTGCATTTTTCTGCCTAAACCGTGTCCGCATAATTCGCGAACCACACCATAACCATGACTTTCGCAATATTGTTGGATGGCATGCCCGATATCTTCAACACGATTCCCAACTTTAGTTTCACGAATTCCCACGTAAAGCGATTCCTTAGTAACTTGTAAAAGCTTTTTTGTTTCTGGAGCAACTTCACCTACTTCAAAAGTGTAAGCATGATCCCCATAAAAACCATTCTTAAAAGCACCACAATCTACCGAAATAATATCGCCATCTTGTAACGGAATATTATTTGGAATACCATGTACTACTTGTGTGTTTGGACTCATACAAAGTGAGTTTGGAAAACCATACATACCTAAAAATGCAGGCTCCGCTCCGTGCGAACGAAGAAAATCTTCTGCTAATTTGTCTAAATATAAAGTAGTTACACCAGGTTTAATTTCCTTCGCAATCATTCCTAATGTTTTAGAAACAATCAAAGCGCTTTCACGCATTAATTCAATTTCTTCTAAAGTTTTTATTACAATCATAATGTGAAATTTCGAGGCAAAAGTACGAATTCAAGTTCAATTATAAGTACAAATTCATAATTCAATTTTAATTTGATGCTCCGATTGCTTTAACCCAAAACGGCTAACTAAATATGAGAATTGTCATATTTTATCCCTAAATTAGGGCATAATTTTGCAATATAAATTTCATTAGGTATGGGAAAATATGTAACTGCAGCGGAAGCTGTACAAGTAGTAAAAAGTGGTGATAGGGTCTATGTTCAGGCTGCTGCTGCTACACCGACAATCTTAACAAAAGCATTAACTGATAGAGCATCTGAGCTTAGAAATGTAGAACTATGTCATTTGCACACAGAAGGAGACGCACCTTATGCAAATCCAGAATTAGCTGAAAGTTTTCATGTGAACTCCTTTTTTATTGGAGCTAATGTACGTCATACTTTAAAAGCAGGAAATGGTTCATATACACCTGTTTTTTTGAGTGAATTACCATTATTGTTTAGAAAAAGTGTGGTGAAATTAGATGTAGCTTTCATTCACGTTTCACCTCCAGATAGTCATGGATATTGTTCTTTAGGGGTTTCGGTTGAAGCTTCGTTAGCGGCAATTGAAAATGCAAAAATAGTTGTAGCTCAAGTAAATCCGCAAATGCCAAGGACTTTTGGTGATGGAATTTTACACGTTTCAGAAATTGATTATTTAGTAGATGTTAATTTACCAATTTTTGCACATGATGTAACTCCGTTTACAACAGAAGAAGAAAAAATCGGAACCTATGTTGCTTCATTAATTGAGGACAAAAGTACGCTTCAAATGGGAATTGGTTCTATTCCAAATGCGGCTTTAAGTAAATTAACCAATCACAAAGATTTAGGATTACACACCGAAATGTTTTCCGATGGTGTTATCGATTTAATAGAAAACGACGTTATCAACTGTAACTACAAAGGAACTTTACGTGGAAGAGCTCTAGCTACTTTTTTAATGGGATCAAAACGTTTGTATGATTTTGTGGATGATAATCCGTTTATCGAAATGAAGGAATCTTCAATGGTGAATGATACCGCTAGAATTCGTAGAAACCCTAAAATGGTGGCGATTAATTCAGCTATCGAAGTAGATTTAACTGGTCAAGTTTGTGCGGATTCTATCGGAAGTACTATGTATTCTGGAGTTGGAGGTCAGATGGATTTTATTCGTGGAGCATCATTAAGTGAAGGAGGAAAAGCGATTATTGCTCTACCTTCGATTACCAAAAGAGGAGAAAGTAGAATTGTACCCTATTTAAAACAAGGTGCTGGTGTGGTAACAACAAGAGCTCACGCACATTATATCATTACTGAAAATGGTATTGCTGATTTATACGGAAAAACATTAAAACAAAGAGTTGCAGAGTTAGTAAAAATTGCACATCCAAATCATCAAGAAGCAATAGAACGTGCTTATTACGATATGACAGGTGGCCATAAATAATAAAAAGTTGAGTAAGTAATAGAAAGACAATCGTAAGGTTGTCTTTTTTTATTAAATTTTTTTCAAAAAACTAACCTTTTGATTTTGAATTTTTTAGCTAAAATGGGTTGTTTTTAAAAATAAATCAAACTTTAACCTTTTGACAACATTAAATAGCCTACCTTTGTAAGGAATTAAATTTTTCATAGATGAATATTTTTGTAGGAAGTCTTCCTTTCAGTGTAGAGGAAGCAGATTTAAGAGGTTATTTTGAAGAGTATGGAGCTGTAGAATCAGTTAAAATTATCTCTGATAAATTTACCGGAAGAAGTAAAGGATTTGGATTTGTTGAAATGGCTAATGATGCTGAAGCTCAAAAAGCAATCGACGAATTAAACGGTGGAACTATCGAAGGTAGAAAAATCGTTGTTAACAAATCTGAACCAAAACCAGAAGGCGAAAGAAGAAGCTTCGATCGTAATGCTGGTGGAAGTAGAGGTGGTTATTCTAATAATAGAGATAACAACTCAAGAGGTCGTTATTAATATACTTTTTGGATATAAAACGCAAAAAGCCTTCGCATCGCGAAGGCTTTTTTTATTTGCTTTATTTCATATTTATCGAATCAAACTAAAATGTCCTTTAAATTCTTTCGTAATACTATTGTTTGTGTATTCAATCGTAAACCAATACTCAGTTGAAGGAAGTGGTTTGCCGTTTAAAGTTCCATTCCAGCCTTCACCATTTGGATCAATTTCTGCAATTAATTTACCGTATCGATCAAAAATTCTAATTACAGCGGCATCTAAAGCATTACTTCCTTTAATATTCCAAGTGTCGTTGTATCCATCTCCATTTGGAGTGAAGTAGTTTAGGAAATCTACAACTGTAAATTGAGCACTAACTTCTCCACATCCAAATTTATTAATTACTGTTAACGTATAATCTCCACCAGGGTATGTTTGTAAATACATTACTAGCTTGAAAAGATGAACCATTTATAGAATATAAGTAGTCATTAGAAATTGGAGTAACTATTGCGGTAACAGTATTGTCAGTTCCAAAGGCAATCAATTCATTTGGTGTAATAGTTAAGCTATTTGGAATAATAGAATTTTCAGTACTAAAATTAAATATAGAGGAACAATTGGCAGCATTAGAAATATTGGTTACCACTACTGAATATTGTCCAACAATTGATGTTGTAAATGAAGTATTTATTTCTCCTACAATTTCATTACCAATTAAAGCGTCATGATTTGTAAACCATTGAAAAGTATAATCCGTTGAGTTTAATAATGTTTTGATTTCTACTGGATAAGTAATGGAGTTCAATTGATCTATACAAATAATATAAGGTTCCTTTGAAAGTTTATTTTCAGGAAATGGTCTCACATAAAGATCTAATTCTAATATTTTATAACAAGCTAATCCTGTTTCGCTATCAATGTTAGTTCTACTGTTTAAACGAACATATATTTTTTGAAAATTTATAGTTGTATTTAAGAAATTGTTAGGTAAAAAAATACGGTTGCTAGTATTCGAATTCGCTAATGCATCAGCTAACTCTTTATAATATCTAAATTCTATTGTATTAATTGGAGTTGTGCCAGCCATTTGAATTTCCCTAGAAGTTAAATCGAAATACTCAAAACCTGAGTCATTACATAATTCAAGTTGAGTTGGATTAGTATTGCTTCCTGGATCCGCCATAACTACAAGATTCAAAGTAGTTAATGATTCACATGAATTGTTTGTAGGATCAACTACTTTACAGATTATTGTTGTAGACGCGCTTGTATAATTGTCAGGCGTTGATATAGGATTATTAGCTAATAAATCTGCATTATTTGCATAGAAAGTGACTTGATAATTAGTGTTCCCATTTCTGATTTGAGCTATCCTACTATTTAAATCAAAAATTGCAGTGACATCACCACAATGACGTATTGGAGATGGTTGCGAAATAATTGGATTTGGGAAAACAGTGATATTAAAATTTACGATTGAAAAACACCCAGTTAATGTATCAAATAAACGAGCAAAAATAGTTCGTGTCCCTAAAGTTAATGGAAGCGGAATATTTTTATTAATTACTAAAACATTGTCTTTTGCATTGTCAAACGTGTTAAAATAAGAAACAATTACAGTAGAATTTTGTCCAACTAATGCTTCTATGTCTTTAGTATTCAATAAAAATGAGTCTAATAGACAAACGGACTCGTTGCTTATTACATTTTGTAAAGGAGCTTGAGTAACAACTACTTGAAAAGTACCAATACCTTCACAGCTTTGTGTAGCATTCGAAATTATTCGTGTGTAAATAGTTGATGTTCCAACAGGTATTTGACTTGTGTTACTTTGGCCATTTAAACCAGTTGATGCATCTGATGTGTTCAAATGAAATGAAATTGATACATCAGAGCTTGGAAAATAGGTGTTTTTAATTAAAATACGTTGAGCATCAAAATTTATAAACCCATAATTTTGATTAATTTCAGGACATACTGCCGGAATGTCTGGATAGTTAGCAACACTTGTTGGATTAATTTGTAGCACAAAACTTCCAGAGTTTATAGAGGTGCAATTTGGTACTACATTTTCATTAACTGCTTTTACATAAATGGTTTGTAAAAAAGGAAAACCAACATTGATATAATTTGTAGGATTATTAATTAATTGAGTTAATCCAGAATCTGAATAAAAATATATAGTTAATCCAGCTGTGTTATTGGTAAAATAATTGTAAAGCTGAAGTAAGTTGGTTTCTGCAATTCCATCAAGAGTATTATTGATATAATCACATTGTTCCAAAGTTGTTGAAACGGTATTGATTACAGGTAAAGCATTTATGGTAATTGCAACTGAATTTGAGGTATTTGTACAAGTTCCTTGTTCTGTGGTTTCTAAATAGTATTGTGAAGTTGTATTTAGCGCCTGATTAAATTTAGTTACCGTATAAGTCGAAGTGTTTGCTCCAGCTATAGCACTACCATCTTTAAACCATTGATAGGTTAAAGAACTATTTATGCTTCCATTTGTGTTTGTAGAAGTAATTGTATAAGAATCATTTTCACAAATGGTAGCATTAGATGAAATTTGAACGTTAGGATTAGCAATAATTCTGATAACATTTGAATCTGTTTCCGAACAAGGTAAATTGGTAACTTTTATAAAATAATCTCCAGGTAAAGTTGGAGTAAACGTGGTTGACGTAGCACCAACAACTATATTGTTATTATGATACCATTGATAACTTAATACATCAATAGTAGAATTTAAACCTACGTTATTAAGAATGTTTGACGATAATATTGGGTTCGTATTTAAACAAACAGTATTAGAATTCGATATACTAACATCAGGTTTTATGTGAAATTTTAAATTAGCTTCAGCTTCACTAATCCTTAAACCAGTTAAACTTCCTGCTGGATTTACGGTAATGTCATATGCCGTTGTAACTACTTTATAAAGTCCACTTTCAGAAACAATTAAACTGTTGGTAGAAGATATTGAATTAGAAATTGCATTAACTTGTATGCCATCTTTGAACCAAGTATAATTGAATCTCAAATTACTAGGGATTCCTGGAAAATCTGAAATATCTATCGTTGCTACAATTTCTTTAGTGTCTGGTTTGCAATAATCTAAATTAGTTAATAGTGAACCATCAGTATTGTTTAAACTTACAGAAGATAAGAAATCACAATTTGTACTTCCAGTCCCTCCTGTTTGAGATACCGTAATATTTCCTGCTTGTCCAGAATAATTGTCAATTACAATTACATATAAATCACCAGCATTACTATTTGGAATGTTAACTATTTCAACCGTATCGGGCAAGTAACTACAATCAACTTCATTGGCAGTATTTAGTTGATTACATATGTTATTTAAGTTTGAAAAAGGCCCCCATAAAACAAAATCAACATCAGTTCCGTTACCGGCTAAATTTTGTTGACTAATTTGTAGCACTACATTTCCTGGAGAATCGATTTCAATAAAAAACCAAGTTGGACCAACATACTGAGAAGGAATACAAGTTGAGTTAAAACTTTCTCCATTTCCTCCCACAGAACTACTAAATGGGATGCTAGTTGCGCAAGATTGATATGCGCCAGGATTTGCTGCTAATTGAGCACAAGAGGATGCACCTCCTTGAGCGAAATTTTTTACACTAAATAGTAGAAGCAAAAATAATAAATTAGAAATTTTGTTTTTCATTTCAATAGTTTGGGAGCGCTAATTTATTAATTTTTTGATGGATAAGTTACAAAACTAACATTTTCATCCAATTATTGTTAAATTTAATTTGCGTTAGCTATCGTTTTATACAAACCTATAATAGTATTTAAGTATCTATTCTCTAAAGCTATTTCATTTATTTGTGAACTTACCAAGGTGTTTTCTCTCGAATTAATTACAAACAACGAACTTTCTCCCATTTCAAATAAGCGATCTTCCGCATTCAATAGCGTGTTGTAATCTTGAATTAGTTTTCGGATATATTCTCTTTGTTTTTCTAAAGAGGCAATTTCTTGTTGTTGCGATTTTATCTTGTTTTCTATACTTTTTCGCTCAAATTGTAATCCAAATTCGGAGTCTTGAATTTTAATAGTAGCTAATTTTACTCCAGCTCTTTCTTTTCTCAAAAAAAGCGGAAAAGAGAAATTTACCCCAATTTTATAATCTTCAAAGCGATAATTATCAATATAACTTGGTTCGGATAAATAATTATAACTTATATCAAGTTTGGGTAAAAGAGCGTTGGCTTTTAGTTTTTTGTCTACTTTAAGCATCGCGATTTTGGCGTCTAAAGCTTTTATTTTAGGATGATTGTTTAAGTCAATTGGGTTTAATTCGTTTATTTGTAAAACTTCTTTTATCGTTTTTGATAATGTAATTTCTGGTATTAAATCATCCTTTAATTCTAAAGGAACATTATTTTCTAACCATAAATAGTTTGATAATTCTAGCTTCGCCTTAATAAGTTTTAATTTAGCATCTTCTAAGTTTAACAATCTGGTTTTTACAACAATTCCTGCTTCAATGCTATCAATCGCTGGTTTGTCGCCTTCTGAGATTAATTTTTCAATTCCTTTATATCGATTTGAAGCATTAACCAGGTAATTTTCATATAATTTTACTTCTTCAAAAGCTCTTTTCCAGTTTGCATAACTTACAGAAGCTTCATACAAAACTTCAATTGCTTGTAAATTGCGTTCGGCCGCATTTAAATTTTGTGCAATTTTTGCTTTTCTAATATCAGCCATTCGCTGATTAATGAATAATCCTTGACCAACAGGAACTGAAATTCCAAACGAAGTTAATCCGCTGTTTGGTAACGTGTTTTCTGGATTTACGTATATTCCTTCAGAGTTATCAAATCCTGCTTTTAGCTCAATTCCGTACCAAGTTGGAATTTTAAAACTGCTATTTAAAATAGAATAATATTGATTGTCTTTGAATTGTTTTTCATTGAAATCAACTTCAATTTTTGGATCAAAAGCACCTCGCGCTTGCATTAAATTAGCTTGCGCTTCGTTCAGTTTTAAATCGGCTTGTTTTACTAACGGATGATATTTTTTTACATAACCTAAAAATTCATTGTACGTGAATTCTGTTGGGTTATTTTGGCCAAATAAATTCATTGAACTACAAATGAAAATGAAGATATAAAAAAGTTTCGATTTCATTATTTTTTAGTGTTTTCTGATGCAGGTTGGTAAAAATTAGGAGGAAATCCATTTAGAGTTCGCCAAATTTCAAACCAAATTGGCACATCGTCTAGCAATGCTAAAGTTTGAGTTCCAGCTCCAATGCTTAGTTGTTTTGGCCATTTTTTATCATTCGGGTCGGGCGCAATTAGCACTCGGTATTTTCCGTTTGGACTAATGAAATTTTCTTTGGCAACAATGATTCCTCCAAAAGTTCCGTAAGAAACATCAGGCCAACCACTGAAAACAATTGTAGGCCATCCATCAAACCAAACTCTTACTTTTTCGCCTTTGTTAATTAATGGAAAATCCATTGGTTCGATATAAGTTTCTACAGCAATATCATATTTTGCTGGCATAATGCTCACAACAGCAGTCCCTTCCTTAATGGTTTCACCAATTCCCGACTGCAACGCTCGGTTAACATAGCCATCTTGTGGAGCTGTAATGTAATACAATCCATTTCTAATTTGGTAATTTTTGTACTGGTTTTTCAGTTTGTTTACTTGTGCTTCAGTATCAAATTGTGAACTCAAAGCAGTTTGTTTGTCGCTACTAGCTTTTGCGTTTTTTTCTGCATATTCGGCGCTAATTCTGTTAAGCTCCATTGTTGCGTTTAAAACCTCGTTTTTACTAGTAATATACTTGTTCTCTTGTGTAATAATTTTTGCCTCCGTTTCTTGTAATTTCATGCGTTTTTCCTCCACATCGGTCATTGGTTTTAACCCTTCTTTGTTTAAGTTTACAGAACGTGTATATTGGGTTTTAGCAATTTTAAGTTGTGTTTTCGTTGCTTCAAAATCGATGCTATCACTTTGTACTTTTAAATACGCTTGTTTTAGTTTGTTTTGCGCTTGTTTTAATTTTAAGTTTTTTTCGTTTTGAATTGCTCCCATCTGACTTTCTAATGCTTTTACTTTATCTGCATAAGATGTAGCTGCATTTTCTTTAGCTTTTACTTGATTGCCTGTATTTTCTATTAAATTAGGGTCTAAATATTCTTCTTTAATCTCCGAAATAAACAAAATGGTATCTCCTTTTTTAACAAAATCCCCTTCGTTTACAAACCATTTTTCGATTCGGCCGCCAATAATGGTTTGAATGGTTTGCGGACGTTGATTTGGTTTTAAAGTGGTTACATTTCCTGTTCCTTGTATGTTCTGTGTCCAAGGAAGAAAAAGAAATAAAACCACCATAATAACAAAAGCCCAAATAATCTTTCGAATTACTTTGTAATGCTTCTGTTCTTTAAATATTTGTCCTGATTTGAATTGCTCTAACTTTACGAATTGATCAATTCTATTTTTTGTGATGTTTAGCATGGCTTAAATGGATTTAATTTCACCTTTTTCCAAAAGAATGGTTTGCTTACAAATTTGTTTCCAATAATTGTTTTTACTTGCAACAACTAATGTCCATGGATGTTTTTCTTCGCTTAAAAAATCAATGATTTCTTTGCAAGTTTGTTCGTCAGATTTGTCCAAAGGATTTTCTAAGAACAATAATTTCGGTTCATTAATGATGCAACGAGCTAATACAATTTTTTGTATTGTTGATGAATTGATTTGTTTTCCTTCAGATGAAATCCTAGTGTCTAATCCTTGAGGAAGAGCTTTGATGGCTTCGGTTAGTTTTAATTTTTCGATTAAATCAAAAACTATTTCCATTTTAATTTCTGGATTATTACAAGTGATATTCTCTAAAATTGTGCCTTCAAAAGGCATTTCATGAGCTGTGATAATTCCAATTTTTGAGCGATATTCGTCAGATGAATACTTTTTGTAATTGGTATTATTGATAAAAATACTTCCTGATGTTGGTTCAATTAATCGCGCTAACAAACGAATTAAAGTTGTTTTTCCAGAACCATTTTCGCCCAAAATTAAGGTGTGTTGCTTGGGGTGAATGGTCAGATTTATGGTTTTTAATATTTCTTTATCTGATTTAGGATAGGTAAACGATAGATTTTCAGTTTCAATCGTAATTTTATTTCGATCCACTAAATAATTTGAATTTTGAATATCTTCTTCTAATTCCATATCCACAACAGAACCTAATTTTTCTAAAGAAGTTAATACATCATAAAACAATTCTAATCCAGAAAATAGCTTTTCAACCGCTGCAATAATACTCAAAATGATAATTTCAGCTGCAACGAATTGTCCAATGTTCATTTGTTGGTTGATTACTAATAATCCTCCAATTATTAATAAACCAGCAGTGATTAAAATTTTAAATCCCGTTAGTTGAACAAATTGCTTCATTAAAACCTGAAAATGATTTTCACGTTGTTTCAGATATTCATTAACTAATTTATCATTTTTGTGTAGCGAATAATTAAAAATTGAATTGCTTTTAAAACTTAAATGATTTCTAGCAATTTCTTGTAACCAATGTGCAATTTTGTATTTGTATTTTGATTCTTTTAAACTGGTTTCTAATCCTATGTTGAAGTTGATTTTGAAAATCAAATACAACAATATCAAAAGTATAAGGCCAAAAAAGATAAAAAAGGAATGATATAAAGAAAGTAAAATAATACCGAAAAAGATTTGCAAAGCAGCTCCAGAAATATCCAATAAAAGTTTAGTAAATCCTTTTTGAACCGTTAACGTATCAAAAAATCGATTCGCTAATTCCGGAGGATATTGATTGTGTAGTTCATTGAATTTTATTTTCGGAAAACGATAAGCAAATTCAAATGATGAACGCACAAATATTTTCTGTTGTAAGTTTTCGGTGATTCTAAATTGCATGATTTTTAGTAATCCTACAAAAGCTACTCCAACCACAACAATAATTACAAGAATTATCCAAGAAGTGCTTACCTCACCAGCTTGAATAAAATTGATAATAGATTGAATTCCTAATGGCAAAGACAAGCTGATTAATCCAGCTATGATAGAATACAAGAATATTTGATAAATATCTTGTTTGTCTATTAAGATGAGGTTTTTGAATCTTTTTAATGGTGTCATAGTAGTATTTTTTTAGCCATATCTGTATAGAATTCGGTTGCGCATTCTTTTTCAGATAAGTTGGTAATAGTTTTTAAATGATTTTTTAAAAAATGTTGATGCAGCGCACCTTCTACAATGTTTGAAGCCAAACTTTTTGCGTAAGGATAATCGGAATTCACTTCTTTTATGATATCAATTATGCGGTTGATAACTCTTTTATAAACTAAGAAAAAACCTTCTTTGTTTTCATTGTCAACTTCTTTTGTCATTAAAGTTTTTGTAAATTCTTCTACAATTATTCGACTTAGAATTTCTTCATTGATATGCGGAGTTGCATTATCGTCTACTACATTTTCGGTAACTAGTTTAATTGCTTTTTCCAGTTTTTCTATCGGATTTGAAACATTTGTTGTGGCAAATGCCATACGATATTCCATCCACGACCAATACCATGAAGTTAGGTAAACTAATAATTTATGCTTATTTTCAAAATAACGATAAATAGAACTCTCGTTAGATTGAATTTTCTCACCTAATTTTTTAAACGTAAACGCTTCAAAGCCAATTTCATCAATTAGTATGATGCTATTTTTTAGGATATTACGTCCTAATTCTGAAGTTTCAGGATCTTTAACATATAACTTTTCGTTGATGGTTATTTTTAAATTAGATAGTAAATTTTGCATGTTATAATATTTATAGATGCAAATATAATAGTAATACTATCAATTTATAAAAGTTTAACTTTTAATTTACAATTGTTGGATGTAAAAAAAAGAGATTCATTAACTTGAATCTCTTTTTTAAATTTATTTGAGTCGTTATTTATAATAATGATTTACAAGTCATTACTGCTGGTTTTTCAATTCCCATTAACTCTAAAATAGTAGGAGCGATGTCGCCCAAAACACCATTTTGAATATTTTTTAATTCTTTATCAACCAAAATAATTGGAACTGGATTTGTAGTGTGTGCTGTATTTGGCGAACCATCTGGATTAATCATCGTTTCGCAATTTCCATGATCGGCGATGATTATTGTGGTGTAATTGTTTTCTAAAGCGGTTTCAACTACTTCTTTTACACAAACATCAACGGCTTCGCAAGCTTTTATTGCGGCTTCCATTACGCCTGTGTGACCCACCATATCACCATTGGCAAAGTTTAAACAAACAAAATCAACTTCACCTTTTTTAAGTTCTTCAACTAAAGCATCTTTAAGTTCAAAAGCACTCATTTCAGGTTGTAAATCGTAAGTGGCTACTTTTGGTGAATTTTTCAAAATACGTGTTTCGCCTACAAAAGGTTCTTCTCTTCCGCCAGAAAAGAAAAAGGTTACATGTGGATATTTCTCGGTTTCGGCAATACGGATTTGTTTTTTATAAGCTTTTTCTAAAACTTCTCCAAGTGTTTCTGTGATGTTGTCTTTGTCGTAAATTACGTGAACATTTTCATATGTTTCATCGTAGTTGGTCATTGTAACATAATACAAATTCAGTTTGTGCATGTTGAATTCGTGGAAGTCTTTTTGCGATAAAACTTCGGTTAATTCTCTTCCTCTATCGGTTCTGAAATTGAAGAAAATCACCACATCTTCGTCTTGAATTTTCGCAACAGGATTGTTGTTCTCATCCACCATCACAATAGGTTGAATAAATTCATCAGTAACATTGTTTGCATAACTTTCGTTAATAGTCGCAACCGCATTTTTTGAGTGAATTCCTTCTGCATTTACTATTAAATCGTAAGCTAATTTTACTCTTTCCCAACGCTTATCTCTATCCATTGCATAGTATCTTCCAATTACAGAAGCTAATTTTGCATTGGTGTTTTGAAGATAATTTTCTAAATCTAAAATGTATTTAGCTCCCGATTTTGGATCTACATCACGACCATCGGTAAAGGCATGAACAAACATGTTTTGAACACCACTTTCTTGAGCAGCATCAATCAGACCTCTTAAATGTGAAGTATGAGAATGCACACCACCATCTGAAACCAATCCTAAGAAATGAATCGCTTTGTTGTTCTTTTTGGCATAATCAAAAGCTTCCATAAGTGGTTTTTCTTGACTCATGGTTTTGTGTTCAACCGCTAAATTTAGTTTGGCTAAATCTTGGTATACGATTCTTCCAGCGCCTAGGTTCATGTGTCCTACTTCTGAATTTCCCATTTGCCCTTCTGGTAAACCTACGTTTAAACCATCAGTGCGAAGTTGGGCATTTGGATATTTGGTATATAAACTGTCAATAAAAGGAGTGTTGGCGTTGTCTATTGCAGAAACTTTTGGATCAGGCGATTTTCCCCAACCATCCAATATCATTAAAATTACTTTTTTGTTCATTTTTGTGTGTTTGTACAAAGATAAACAATTGATAAATTTTTAGATAAAAATCCAACTTAAAATTACGAAAACGATTAAGTGATTTATCCTTTTCTAATCCAGTTTTTAGCCTGATTATAATCGATGAAATAACGAATGCTTATTGATAAAATATGATTCAAATTGTCCTGTAATAAATTAGAAAAATTCGAGTTGAAATTTTTATTAATAGTTCTGTCAAAAGTTGCAGCATTATTTCGGTATAAAATCGACATTTGACTTCCTGGAGCAAACCACCATGAATAACTTAAATCTAAATTCCAAGTACTAAAGTTTGAGTTTTTATTACCTGTATAAGTGGTGTTTAGTGCTAAACTTCCATCTTCATTTAAGTTGTTGATTTTATTGTTTTCTGCCAAAGACCAATAATGTCTAACCGATAAATTAAAATTCATCACGCTGCTTATCGAAAATTTACTCGATATTGAATTGGTATAAGTATCTCTGTTTCTTCTAGCAAAAATGATATTTGAGCCTTCAAAATCAATAAAACCAATGTCATTTTGCTGTTTGAAATAATCAAAACTGTATGATAAAGAAAATTTGTCGTTAAATCGATATCTTGGACTAATATTTATCCCTGCTTCATATCTGTTTTGGTCTATAACGTGGGTTATATAGGGATTGATGTCTACAGCAAATTTATAATTGTAATTCGATGAAAAATATAAAAATCCACCAACATTTGTAGGATTTACGAAATACCTATCAGCAACACGAGGTTCGTAATAATCGTAATTTTTGAAAGGGTTAAAGTTAATTCCTGCACCAAAATAATGATTTTTCTTATTTGTAGAATTTAAGTTAACATTGAAATTACTCGCTTGAATTTGGTTTGTAGGCGTATAGAATTCAAAGTAAGAATTCAGGTTAATTCTAAAGGTGTTGAAAGTTTTATTTGGGTTTAGGATACGAAAGTTGGTGTTTCCAGAAAACGAATAATAGTTGGTTCTGAAATTAATTCCTAAATCGTTTATTTCGAAATCTTTTGACATGTATTCGCTTCCGAAACTATATCTAAATTTTCCGTTTGTTTCTGCAAAATATAACGATGCATTATAACCGTTTTTATTTTCAACATCATTAATACTGCTCGATTTTAATCCTCCAGAAAGATTGTATTTGTTGGTTTTGTTGTTCAAGTCGAATAATAATCCGGTTACGTTGGCATCTCTAAAACTCCCGTTTCGTGTAACATTTGTGTTAATGAAAGTTACCGATGAATTTTGATTAAATCGTTGATCAAAAACCATCACGTTATAATTTGTCAAAGGAGAAACTTCTACTTGTCGAGTTGAATTATCGATAGAGTTTGTAGCGGTTGCCATTGTTTTTTCAGTGATTGCATTAAGAAAACCAATTCCCAAACCATCTTTATCGCGACCTGAAATTTTCATTGCATTTAATAAATTTACAGCTCCGGGATACGCTACCGACTCATTTGCAGCTATGTTTAAATTCAAATCTGGGGTTTGTCCAATTCTTCTCGAGTACAATAAATTCCCTTTACTAAATAAGTCAGTTCCTTCTGTGAAGAAAGGACGGTTTTCGTTAAATTGTTGTTCGAAAGGACCTAAGTTTAAAATTACATTATCATATTTAGTTTGACCAAAATCGGGAACTAAAATCGCATCTAACGTAAAAGCGTCATTAATTCCATATTTAACATCCAATCCTCCTTTTAATTCGCCTTTTGTTTTTTGAGCATCACTTCCTGAAAGATAAAAGGAAGAATAAGGTATTAAAAATAATCGGGTAGGTGTTTTGATGTTTTCGATTCCAGTCAAAATTCCGGCTTGTTGCGAAATGGCTCCAATTTTATTATCAATTGGACTCCAAGTATATTTTTGACGTTCTCGTCTAACTTCTCTAAAAAAGTTAAGTCCCCAAGTTTGTTTGTCTTTTTCAGGAAAACGTAAAGCTGCGTATGGAATTTTCATTTCTACAACATAACCAAAATCCGTAATTTTTGCATTGCTTTCCCAAATAGCGTTCCAAGAACCATCTTCACCTTCCGCAGAAGTAAAGTTGGTGTCGATTTGTCCGTTGGCAGCAGTAACGAAAAATCTAAATTCTTGCTGGCCATCGTTGTAACCATTAATAAAAATTCCAAAAAAATCAGAAGTGCCAATTTCGTCGCGTTCTACCAATTCTTTTAAAATTTTCTCTGGATTTGGATCATATAATTTTGCTCCTATATATATAGCATCGTTTGAGTATAGTATTTTAACCTCGGTTTTAAATTCTTCGGGAATAGGTGTTCCGTTTTTAGGTTCTAAAGAAACAAAGTCGGTTGCAATTTCAGCATCTTTCCATGAAGCTTCGTTTAATTCAGCATCAATTGAAATATTTTCAGTTGTTTTCTTTGTAGATACACTTTTTTTTGTTTGTGAAAATGACAAAAAAAAGCTTGTCAAGCAAATAAATATAGTGATGCCGAATTTGTTTGTCATGTAATGAATTTTGATTGCAAAAATATTGGATTACTTTATATGTCTACTTTTTTTATATAATGTTTAACTTTTGTGGGAATAATCGACGAAAGGTTAAAATTTTCGACAAAATACATAAAAAAGTTTGCAGGTTTAAAAAAAATAAATATATTTGACACATCACAACAACAATATAACTACAAGATTAACAATGATTTACAGATTTTTGCCCCTAATTTTATTTTGCGTTTTTTCGTTCAAGCCTTTAAATACAACAGAAAACATTAAGAGTGAAGTTACATCAACAGATCCGAAATTAATTGCTGCAAATGCGAAAGCTACTTTTGAAGCTAAGACTAAATCATTTTATTCAGTTATTGATTCCAATGGTTTTTCTTTACCTTCTTTTGAAAGTTTTATTGCAGCTTTTGAAGGATATGAGCAATTAAAGCAACTGGGAAAAATTCAAAATGAAATTTTAACTATAGTTGATTTTAGCTTGTCATCATCTCAAGAAAGAATGTGGGTTGTTGATATGAAAACACAAAAAGTGATTTTAAAATCGTTAGTTTCTCACGGAAGAAATTCGGGTTCTGAATACGCTACAGATTTTTCTAATGCAAGCGAATCTTTTAAAAGTAGTTTAGGTTTTTATATTACTGGTGAAACTTACACAGGAAAACACGGTTTGTCTTTACGTTTAGACGGAATGGAATATGGAATTAACGATAACGCTAGAAATAGAGCAGTTGTAGTTCACGGAGCTGATTATGTAAGTAAATCGTTTATTAAAAATACGGGAAGATTAGGAAGAAGTCAAGGTTGTCCTGCTGTTCCTTATGAAATACACAAAGAATTAATAGAAACGATCAAAGGAAAATCTTGTATTTTCATTTATCACCCATCAAGAGCTTATGTGGCAAAATCTAAATTAGTTTCATAAATGTGGATTTGATTTTAAGTTGTCATTTATGTAATCACTTTTTTTATTGGTTTTGCTAACGCAAAGTTTTATTAATCGCGATTCCTTAGTTTCTGAAAAAGGACTTTATCGAGTTCATAAATGTCATCTCTAAATTGAAGTTTGTCATTTTCTATCCAACTCGTCCAATAAAACAAATATACATTCACAGTGTCTTTAATAGACACTGTTTTTGTTTTTTCTTGTTTCAGAATGGAATCAATTTCGCCTCCGCTCCATTTTTCTGGATTGATTTCAGTTAATATTTGTTTGGTTAAAACCAATGGATTTTCAACTCGTACACATCCAGAACTTAATGAACGATACGTTTTTACAAAATAATCGCGATGATTTGTGTCGTGTAAATAAACGGAATGGCGGTTAACAAAATTGAATTTCACCAATCCCAACGAGTTATTGTAACCGGGTTTTTGAACGTATTTGTAATTGTTTGCTTTTGCCGGATTCCATTCATACGGACTTACTTCTTTACCTTGACTGTTGTATATGGTTAGTCTTCTTGATGGAAAATAATTTCGATTTTTTGACGCCTCAGGAGTTAAATCTTCTTTAATAATTGTAGGCGGAATAGTCCAAGTAGGATTGAAAACAAAATTGGATAACTTGGAACTCAAAATTGGAGTTTTTCTTTTTGGAGTTCCCACTACAATTCGATGGGAAGCAATTGTGTCATTGTTTTTTACATAATGCAACATGTAATCTGGAATGTTAGCAATCAAATATTTCTCACCTAAATCAGATGGATACCAACGCCAACGCTCTAAATTGGCAAATATTTGTTCAATTCGCTCGTTTTTAGTGGTGTTTAAAGCTCTAAGTGTTCCAATTCCGATAACGCCATCAGGAGCTAATCCATGACGTGCTTGAAAACGTTTTACCGCTTTAAGAGTCAAAGTATCGTAAGCCCAAGTAATGATACTATCTTTGTTTTTGTAATCTTTCCAATACGCCAATCTCTTCTTAATTTTTACCATTTCAGGTAAAGTGTCGTTTACAACAATTTTGTTTTTTGTACTTATTTTTTCAAAGGTTACGTTTGGAAATTTGTCAATTTCAACTAAACTTTTTTTAAGTAATTGGTAAACTATGTGATTAGGTTTTAAATCCTTAAAAGTTGAAGCGATAATTTTCTCTTTAATCCCTTTTTCTAATAATGGAGAAAGAGCTATTTCTTTTGGTTTTAAATCCCAATCGGTATATAATTCTTTCGGATTTAATTTTCCTTTGTGGAGATGGTTAGCTAATTTTTCAAAGGTTTCGGTAAGTAGAATATCATATTTTACAATGTCTTCATCATTTAATTTTGCTCTTTTGCTTTCTAAATCTTCAATAATTTTAATTTCATAATCGTTTGGATTTAATCCATCTTCGTAGCAAAATTTAATTTCATTGATTAAATCTCTTCGGTTTTCATCTAAATACCAAATTTCGTGAAAATTCATTTTCTGATAGTACAATTTTATACTGTCGGATTTATCGCTTAGTAAATCAGGATGAACAGGTCTAATGATAATATTTAAAACGGTATCTTTTATAATACTATTGTCAAAAGCAATAGGTAAGGGTTCCTTTTTACAAGAAATAACGGAGAAGATTAGAAATAGAAAAGTAATTTTTTTCATAGAGAGCAGCAATTCTGATATAAATATAAGAAGAATTATTGAAAATCTTCTCAGTGTATTTTCTTATACATTACAAAATGAATGCCAACATCAGGAATAAGAAAAGAATCGCCAATAATTTTATAATCTAATTTTTTGTAAAACGGAACTGCATTTTCCCGTGCGTTGAACCAAATTAAATCTGCGTTCAAATTAACGCAATGATTTTCAGCTTCTTTTACTAATTCGGCTCCAAGTCCTTTGCCTTGAAATTCTTCTAAAACCGCCATTCCTCTAATTTGAAATTGATTTGTTTCTGAGAATAAAGTATTGTTTTCTTTAAAAATGGAGATGATTCCAACAAGTTTGTTTTCTAAAAACAATCCAAAATGAGTCGTGTTTTCATCATCATCACCTTTAAATTGACAAGTTTCAATTGGTTTTCCTTTTCTTAAAACTTCATGTCGTACAGGATATGTTTCAATCGAACTGATTTTTTTTATTTTCATAATTATATAACTCATTAAAAGTTAATCTTTTAGAGAAAAGGGTTAATTCTAGGGTAAAGTTAGTGCAATAGCTTTGAAAAAAATATCAAAAAAAATTTGCAATTACCAAAACTTTTAAAGTATATTTGCACCCACAAAAGTTAACGCTTTTGTTATGCGGAAGTAGCTCAGTTGGTAGAGCTCCAGCCTTCCAAGCTGGTTGTCGCGAGTTCGAGCCTCGTCTTCCGCTCTTCAACAAGGCCTTGCTTTAGCAATT
>NZ_JAIWOF010000204.1 GCF_020217025.1 Flavobacterium sp.
AAGATTTAGCTTTTATCTTTCTCTTTCTTCTGTTGAAATAAATTTATAAAATTTTCAAAGAACTTCCTTTTGCAAACATAGGATGACAAGTTAGAATACAACAAACTATTAACACTTTCCTTCTTTAAAGTTGCTTACATTTGAAAATACTTAAAATGAACAGGTAATGTATGAGGCTCTGAAAAGGTTTATTGCTAGTAAAGGCGACATCGATGGAACTACATTGGATGTTATTTGTTCGCATTTTGATTTGGTTGCTACTAAACGAAATGAAATTCTTTTACAGTATGACCAAATTGCCAATTATTATTATTTTGTGAATTCAGGTGCGGTTAGAGTGTTTACGATTACCGAAGAGGGGCAAGAAATTTCCCGTTACTTTGCCTTTGAAGCTACCTTTGTAACTGCACTACCTAGTTTTATTGACCAAAAACCAGCGGAAGAGTATCTTCAAACCATTGAAAAATCAAAATTAATTCGTATTTCAAGAGACGATTTTTACCAACTTGTAGCAACTCAACCTGTTTTTGCGAAAATATATACTGAAATTTTGGAATTAGGTTTTATAACTGCACAAAAACGAATCTATGGTTTTCAAGGCTATGATGCCCTTTCTAAGGTGAAGTGGGTTATTAAAAACCAACCCCAATTACTTTTACGTGTTTCCAATAAAATGGCGGCTTCTTTTTTGGGAATTTCTCCTGCCACACTTAGTCGTTTGAAAGCTAAATTATAAAAACGTTGACTTAAATCAATGTTTACGAAATGGGCACTGGCTAACTTTGCCTAAAAAAACATGAAAACTATTGTATTTATCTTTTTAGGCAGTTGCTCTTTTTTATTTGCCCAAAATAAACCAACTCCTATCGACACTCCGTTACTTACGCAAAGTGATTTGAGTACTAGTCAATGCCTAACTCAAAATGGTGCTTTAAAAGTAATGTTAAAAGCCAATGCATTGGCAGCAGCCACAAACAAGAAAATTGCAGTTGCCGTCCTTGATGTATCAGGTCGACCACTATTACTAACGATTGCAGAGGGTGTTGGTCCTCATAATTTTGAAGCGGCCAGACGTAAAGCCTTTACAGCCTTATCAACCAAAAAAGCAACGCTTTTATTAGCTCGAAATGCCAATGCCAATCCGGATACTCAGAATTTAAATACCCTTCCCGAATTGTTGTTACTAGGTGGAGGTGCTCCAATTGTAGTAGATAACAAAGTTATTGGTAGTGTTGGGATTGCTGGTGCTGGAGGTCCAGAGCAAGATGATGCCATAGCCCAACAAATAGTTCAAATGTTCAAATAATAAAATGTATATCGTATGAAAAAGTCAATTATTTTAGGAATTCTGATGTTGTTTTCTACCGCAATGGTAGCACAAACCGAAACGTATCAATTATCAAGTCATATTTTAGATGTGAGTAAAGGAACTCCAGTAAGCGGCGTAACAATAAAGCTTGAAAAGTTAGTAGAGCAATCGAACACGTGGATAAAAGTAGATGAAAAAGTAACCGATAAAAATGGTAGAATTACCGATTTTTTAAAAGGAAATACTTCGAATAAGGGAATTTATAAGCTTACTTATTTTACGAAACCTTATTTTGAACGCAATCAAACAGAGAGTTTTTATCCTTTTATAGAAGTGGTTTTTCAGATTTCGGATAACAGTCATTATCATGTCCCAATTACCCTTTCTGCTTATGGTTATGCTACGTATAGAGGCAATTAAATAAAATGGTTATAAAATTAAAGTCTGTAAAGCGTTTTGTTTTGCAGGCTTTTTTTGTGTAATTGAATTTTTAATTGATTTGTGTGTTTTAGATTAGTGGTTTTAAGAAACCTATTTAAAACAAAAAAGCCCTGCATTTGCAGAGCTTTAGTGACCTCGACTGGATTCAAACCAGTAACCTTCTGAGCCGTAATCAGATGCGCTATTCAGTTGCGCCACGAGGCCGATTTTGTGAGTGCAAATATAGATATATTTGTGTAAATTGCAAACCCTAACAAGAAAAAAAGTAAATAAAAATGAACTTACAAGACTATATCCGTGATATTCAAGATTTTCCAAAACCAGGAATTGGTTTTAAAGATATAACTCCGTTGTTACTTTCGCCTGAAGCGACCGCTTTTTGCTTAGAAACATTGGTTAATTCGTTGCAAAATCAGAAAATTGATAAGGTAATAGGAGTGGAGAGTCGTGGTTTTTTCTTTGGAATCTTATTAGCACAAAAATTAAATGCCGGATTTATTCCGGTTCGTAAGCCTAAGAAATTACCTTTTAACACAATTAGTGCTTCTTATGAATTGGAATATGGTACAGATACTTTAGAAATGCATGTGGATGCAATTCAACCCGGAGATAAGATTTTAATTCACGATGATGTTTTGGCGACTGGTGGCACTGCAAAAGCGGTTTGTGAATTGGTTGAACAATTAGGTGGCGAAATCGTGCAAATGAATTTCTTAATGGAGTTGTCGTTTTTAAACGGAAGAGCGAAATTAGGGGATAAGGAAATTTTTGCTGCTTTGACTTATTGATTTTGAAACATATGAGTCATATAAGTTTTATTGTTTTAAACTAAAAGTTGTGATAAGTTCATAAAAGCCTGTTTTGCGTGACTTATTTTAAACTTTTTATTGTAATCCAATAACGATACGCTATAATTGCTTTTTGCCAATTTTTAGCTTTTATAGGATCTAATCCTTGTTTGGTAAAACTGGGTAAAAGGGCTTTGTTAAGTTTGGCTAGTAATTTATACATGGTTAAATTTTTGGCAAAGATATAAAAATAAAAAATCCCGAATGAATCGGGATTTTGTCATTTACTAAACTGCAAGATTATAAATTATGTGATGATTCATTTTTAACCAATTTCATTGTCCAGATAAAGAGTGTTACACCTATAACGCCTAGTGTTCCCATGAAAAACCAGTTGGTTTGGTAACTAAAACGATCGATTATTTCCATTCCCGTTTTGGCACTTAAAATATGGGCTAAACTATAACTCATGGTAAAAATAGCCATATAACGCCCTTCGTGACCTTTAGGAGCACGACTCATAGCAAAGGAATTGGAGAATGGAAAAGCGAACATTTCGGCAAACGTCATGAAAATCATCATGATGATTAATATGCCTGCCCAATTATTCACTAACAACAAATAAATACTTATCGCCATCGCCAAACAGCCATAGGTAATGACTTTTAGTTTGTTGATTTTGTGTTTTTCAATGTAACTCACAATTGGCATTTCTAAGAAGAATACTAAAATACCATTTAAGGTTAGTAATAATCCTGTTTGAAATTCGCTCAAGTTGAATTGCTCTTTGTGATATAGTGGAATCGTTGTAAACAATTGGAAGAATAAAATTCCTGTGATTAAAGTACCCGTTAAGAAAATCCAGAAAGGTGTGTCTTTAAAAACCGAATGTGTAAGTACTTCTCCTGGATGTTCTTTATCAGTATATTTTGATTTTTTCTTTTCTTTTACTTTGATCCAAAAAATTAATATCGCTAAGATACAGCTTGTTCCGTCGACCCAAAATAATCCTTTGTAACCAACACTCATGATTAATAATCCTCCAAGTGCTGGTCCAGCTGCAAATCCTAGATTAATGGCCAATCGTACCAAAGTTAAAGCGCGAGTTCTATTTTCAGGTTTTGCATAAGCTCCTAAAGAAACAAACATAGCGGGACGAAACATATCGGCAACCGTCATGATTAAGAACATCGCAATTAATAATCCTTCAAAACTTGTAATGAATTGCAATCCAAAGAAAGCAAATCCACTCGTCAGTAAGCTGAAAATCATGATTTTGTAAAACCCAATTTTATCTGATAATTTTCCGCCTAACCAAGACCCAATAATTGAACCACAACCAAAACTAACCATTATCCAACCCACCTGACTGTAAGAAAAATGCAAGTCTTCCTTCAAATATTTAGATAAGAAAGGAAGTACCATAGTGCCGGCACGATTGATAAATGTGATTAAGGTAAGGATCCAAATTTCGCGAGAAAATCCTCTGAAATTATCGATGTATTTGTTGAAGGCGTTTTTTAACATGGTATTATTTCTGTTGCAAAATTACGAAAGCTCAAGACAATAAAATGTTATAGAAATTATATATTTTTGTAAAAAATGCATCACATGAAACAACTTTTGATTTTCTTATTCTGTTCGGCTTTTGCGTTTGCTCAAAAAGACTTGACTTCAGCTGAAAAATTTCAAGCCGAACTTAACAAAAGTTATGCAGATTCCTTGAAAAGTCCTTTGATGAAAGCCGATTTAAAAACTTTTAAAGGGTTGGATTTTTTTCCATTGAATGACAAGTATATTGTAGAAGCTACTTTTATTCGAACTAAAAAGGAGAAAGCTTTCGGAATGAAAACTACAACTTCTAGAACGCCATTATATGTGAAATATGGTGAGCTTCATTTTTCAATTGATGGTAAAGATTTAAAATTGAATGTTTATAAAAATATTGATTTGTCAAAAAAATCAGGTTATGAGGATTATTTGTTTCTTCCTTTTTCTGATTTGACATGTGGGAAGGAAAGCTACATTGGTGGACGATATGTAGACATGAGAATGCAAAAAGGAAAAACATGGACCATCGATTTTAATAAAGCGTATAATCCGTATTGTGCCTATAATTATGAATATTCGTGTCCCATTGTCCCTTTAGAGAACGATTTAGATATTGAAATTAATGCTGGAGTAAAGAAATTTCATGACTAAATTCATCAATTTACATACGCATACATTTTCAAATCTTTCGGATGTGATGGAAGTTGTGAATCAATATCCGTGGGAATTTGACGCATCGATTCCTAGTTATTCTATTGGTATTCATCCTTGGTATATCGATGAAAATCGTTTGGAAACCGATTTAGAAATTATTAAACAAAAACTTCAATTAGATGAGTGTTTAGCATTGGGAGAATGTGGATTAGATAAACGAATTGAAATCCCATTAGATTTACAAATTTCGGTTTTTAAACAACAATTAGAAATCGTAAAGCTAACGAATAAACCTATTGTTTTGCATTGTGTGGCGGCTTATGATGAAGTGATTGCCGTCAAGAAAGAAATGAAAATAGAGAACCCAATGATTATTCATGGTTTTTCAAAAAACGAACAAGTAGCGCAATCGCTCCTTAAAAACGGATTCTACTTATCGTTTGGAAAATACTTACTTCGTAATCCAGATTTAGAAAAAGTATTTACCTTTGCACCCGAAAATCAAATTTTATTAGAAACCGATACGATTGAAGAATCCATTTATCAAGTGTATGAAAAAGCAGCTTTGATAAAAGGAATTTCGGTAGAAGAAATGAAAACTATAGTTTTTACTAATTTTTCAACGATTTTCAGTTAAACAATTAATCAATTTAACGATTCAACCCAATTATGGCCAAGTGGAAAGAAAGAGCAGTATTGCTATTTAAAGAAGAAGGTATTCAACGATTAGAAAACGCGAATGTTTTAGTGGTTGGATTAGGAGGAGTAGGGAGTTTTGCTGCCGAATTTTTAGCTCGAGCTGGTGTAGGAAAAATGACTATTGTTGACGGTGATGTAGTAGATATTACGAATATTAATCGTCAATTGCCCGCTTTGCATAGTACGGTTGGGCAACCAAAAGTAAAAATTGTTGGCGACCGATTGATGGATATTAATCCCGATTTAAAATTAACGCGCATTGAAGAGTTTTTATCTCCAGAGCGCGCTTTTGAATTGGTTACTCCTGAATTTGATTACGTTTTAGATTGTATCGATAGCTTAACACCAAAAATCAATTTGATAGTAGCTTGTAAACGCAAGAAAGTGAAAGTTATTAGTAACATGGGAGCAGGAGGAAAGTTTGAGGCTGAAAAAGTGCGTGTAAAAGACATCAGCAAAACCGATTATTGTCCGTTAGCGAAACAAGTAAGAAAACGGTTAAAATTGGAAGGAATTTCAAGTGGTGTTAAAGTAGTTTACTCCTTTGAAAGACCTGATTACGATAGTGTAAAAATGACCGATGGCTCTAATTTCAAAAAGTCGTTTTATGGAACGAATAGTTGGATGCCTGCATTATTTGGTTTGCATGCAGCAGAAACGGTTGTTAAACATTTGATAGGAAAAAATAAGTAAAAAAATATCCCGATGAAAATCGGGATATTTTTTTATTCTGTTGGTTTAGTTGTTGTATTTTCTACTGGCGCTGTAGCACCTTCTTCAGCTGCTTCTGGTTTTGGTCTAGGAATATAAACTCGTTTTTTAACAGGAACATAAACTTCGGTAACCCAATTAGATGGTTTACGTTCTTTCGGTAAACTTACTTTATAAACTTCAACATACTTACCATTGCTGTTATCCTCAGTAAGTCTTTTTTGGTTAACATATTTACGCGCTTTATTCCAAGCTTCTTTTCTGTGCGAGTAATCACCTTTTAAAACAACTTTTACAGCTAAAAATTCATCGAAATGTCCGCCAGAAATCTCACTTCCGGGTGTCGTTAAAATTTCTTCTTCAACAGGTACACACATGGCAAAAATGATTTCCTTGTCATTTGAACTAATGCTTTCGTAAGTAATAAATGGTAATCCTAAAATTTCAATATCATTCTTTTCTACAAAAGCCATCATATTTTGCAACATCGATTTAGATACTTTTTGGAAATCAGTTATAGTACACGTATCTACTTGTTGGATATAATTGGTTGCGTGTTTTGTAACCAATCCACCAATGGCTATTTTGTATGAGGTTAGCTCTTTTACTAAGTAAGTATCTATATTGTTTAAGCCTTCATCTAATTTATCCCCTAAAACATTATCAACTCCACCTTGTAAAACACTCAATAATTTTAATTCAAAATCTAATTTTCCTTTTAGTTCCCAAGTAATTAAAGCCCCTTTTTTTGTGTTTTGAAAACGTATAAAAGATTCGTTTTTCATACCAGAAATAGTGATGTTTTGTAAAATTGTATCACTAGGAATTAACTTTAGATTTTTGAAAACAGTGTTGTCTTTATTCCATGGATTCCAATCGATCAAAGCAGTACTATCAGAAACAAAATTGTAAACAATATCTTTTGAAACTTTTATTTCTTTTGAACGCACTACCTTATAATCGCTTTGCTGAGTAGCAACAAATACAATAAATGCTACACCTAAAAGAAGTAATAAAAGAAGTATGTATTTTAAAATTCTCATTGAGACATGAATTTGTTTTTCAAAAGTAAGAAAATTAATCTTTCATTAGTACTTTAATTAGAAAGAGTAATCCAATAAAAACTAAAAAACCTAAAAATATCCAATATGTCCCTTTGTAGAACGGTTTCATTTGTTTTAAATCTTTTCGATACACTATAATCATAGTAATTACAAATACAATAACAAAGAAAATAGCAAAGTAGATTTGGCCTGTTGAAAACATATTGAAAATTTTTACAAAAGTAATAATTTAATAGTATCTAATTTTCTAAATTTAGTGAAATTTATACTATAAGTTATGCAAAAACAATTAAAAGCAGTAAGAATATTTCACGAAACCTATGGTTTAGGTGTAAGTGAAGAAATGAAAGCCGATTTAGGTGCTTTAAAAAACGAACTTCGTTACAATTTAATGAAAGAGGAAAATGAAGAATATTTAGAAGCCGTTCAAAATAATGATATCGTTGAAATCGCGGATGCTTTAGGAGATATGTTGTATATTTTATGTGGTACGATTTTAGAACACGGATTACAACATAAAATAGAAGAAGTTTTTGATGAAATTCAACGATCTAATATGAGTAAATTAGGCGAAGACGGAAAACCAATTTACCGTGAAGATGGAAAAGTAATGAAAGGGCCTAATTACTTTAAACCTAATTTTTCGGATATTTTAAAATAAAAAAAAGGCGATTTCAATTTTGAAATCGCCTTTTTTAAATATTTCTAAATTCTTATATTTTAACAGTCCACCCAAAAGTATCTTCTGCTAATTTATACTGAATATTTGTTAATTTTTCTTTGATTTCAAGCGCCATTGAATTTTCTAATTTAGGCAATTCATAATAATGGTCTCGGAATGAAAATCCAACGATTGGATTAATCACAGCAGCCGTTCCAGCTCCAAAAATTTCTTTTAAAGTGCCATTTTTAGCTGCTTCAACAATTTCTTCTACTAAAACAGGACGAACTTCAATGTTGATATTTTCTCTTTTTGCTAATTCGATAACACTTTTACGAGTAACACCATCTAAGATTCTTTCGCTTGTTGGAGCTGTGTAAATTGTATCATTAATTCTAAAGAAAACATTCATTGTTCCCGCTTCTTCTAACTTAGTATGCGTTGCATCGTCTGTCCAAATGATTTGTTGGAAACCTTGTTCGTTAGCTAATTTTGTTGGGTAAAATTGAGCTGAATAATTTCCAGCTGCTTTTGCTGCTCCAATTCCTCCGTTTGCTGCTCTACTGTAGTGTTCAGCAATAATTACTTTAACTTCTCCCGAATAATAAGCACGAGCTGGAGATAAAATAATCATAAAACGGTATTCTTGAGAAGGCGCTGCAATTACACCATGTCCAGTTGCAATCATAAACGGACGGATATATAACGTATTTCCTTTTCCTTTTTTTACCCATTCTTTTTCAATTTCTAATAAACGGTGTAAACCTCCTAAGAAAATATTTTCAGGAACTTCTGGCATTGCCATACGGGTTGCACTTTTATTAAAACGGTGAAAGTTTTCATCAGGTCTAAATAACCAAACATCATCTTGTTGGTCTTTGTAAGCTTTCATTCCTTCAAAAATAGCTTGTCCGTAGTGGAACACTTTTGCAGAAGGATCAATCATGAAAGGTGCATAAGGCTCTATAACAGGTTTTTGCCATGCTCCATCTACATAATCGCACACTAACATATGGTCTGTAAATACATTACCAAAGGTTAAGTTTTCAAAATCAACCTCGCTGATTTTTGAATGAGGAGCCGAAATAATTTCAATTTCGTTTAAAGTTTTTAATTCCATTAGGGTCAAACTGTTATAAAATTAGTTTTGTATAATCAACAAAAAAATAGTCGATTTTTACATATTGGTTGCAAATTTACTAAAAAAAAGAAGTTTTATTTTTACTTCTTGAAAAATAATTATCAACAACAAAGGTTTTAATTTCTTGATAAAAACTTCAATTTAAATAAAATGAAACTTTTTTTGATGCGCCGAAAATATAAAAAATATAGTTATTTTTGTTGAAAATATTCACATTTAAAATGAAAAAAATACTAACTCTTTCACTTTTAACAATCGTATTTGTTAGTTGTGAACAAAAACAAGAAGCAAAACAAGAGGAAGCAAAAGTAGCTTATGCTGTTTTTGGTGACTCCATTTCATCGGATGGTGCTTTAACTAGTGCAGAAATGATGGAAAAATTTAAAACTTTAAAAGAAGGAGATACTTTAGAAGTAAAATTCAAATCGGGTATCAACGAAGTTTGTCAAAAGAAAGGTTGTTGGATGACTTTAGATTTGGCTGATGACAAAGAAGCTTTTGTGAAATTTAAAGATTATGGTTTCTTCGTTCCAAAAAATGCACAAGATAAAGATGTGATTGTTAACGGTAAAGCTTTTGTTAGTATTGAAAGTGTTGATGTTTTAAAACATTATGCTAAAGATGCTGGAAAATCGCAAGCAGCTATTGACAGTATTGTAGAGCCAAAAGTGACGTATTCTTTTATGGCTGATGGTGTTTTAATTGCGAAATAATGAAAAAGTTAATTCTACTTTGCTCTTTTGCTCTTTTGTCTTTTTCGTGTGATAAGAAAGCGGATGAAAAAGCAACAGATAAAGAGACTTGTGAAACCGATTCAAAAGTAAACAAAGATGGTTTTGAAATGTACGAAATGTCAGAAATGGCGGCTTTGATGGAGCAAATGTATGTGGACAACCAGCGTTTGAAAGAACGCATTATAAAAGGGGATACGATAGGTAAATTTCCGCAACACTTTATAAAAATTCATAAAGCGGTGATGAC
>NZ_JAIWOF010000205.1 GCF_020217025.1 Flavobacterium sp.
TGACGAAACGGATAAAGATGCTTTTTTTGATGAACAAGCGGCTAAATTTATCAAAGCTCAGGAATTGATTTATGAAGATCCGAAGAATGCGAAGGAGCACTTTAATAACGGAATTGATGCTTGTATCAAATGCCATGAAGTAAAATGTGGTGGACCGATACCAAAAATTAAGAAACTATATATTGAGTAATTGCTCCTAAAATAAAAAAGGTTTAAGAACTAGATTACGAATTCTTAAACCTTTTCTTTTTTGAATTTACTATGAAAAGAGAAATTATTATTACCGATGACGGTTCCACTACCATACGAATTCCGGATTGGGATGAGAACTATCATTCTACTCATGGTGCTATTCAGGAAGCCAAACATGTTTTCATTAAAAACGGATTGGATTTATTTCAAAAACAAGATTCGATTTCCATTTTAGAAATTGGTTTTGGAACGGGTTTGAATGCGTTTATTACTTTTTTGGAAACTGTAAATAAAGAAAAAGTCAATTATGTTGGAGTAGAAGCGTACCCAATTTCTAGTGAAGAAATTGCTCAAATGAATTATGTTGCCGAATTACAAGCAACTCAATATCAAGCCGTTTTTGATAAGATGCATTCTTGTGATTGGGAAAGCCAACAAAACATCACTGAAAATTTTATTCTTACCAAGCGAAAACAGTTTTTTCAAGATATCGAAGATAAAGAGCAATATGATTTAATTTACTTTGACGCTTTCGGATTTCCATTACAACCTGAATTGTGGAGTGAAGCTATTTTTAAGAAGATGTACGATGCACTTTTACCGAAAGGAACATTGGTTACCTATGCTTGTCGTTCATCGATTAAGAATGCGATGTTAAGTGTCGGATTTTCAATTGAAAAACTACCGGGAGCTCCAGGAAAACGTGAAATGTTACGAGCTACAAAAAATAGTTGATTCTTGCTTTAGAGTAAGAATTTAATAAAAATTTAGCATTTTTTTTGTCAACTAAATCATTTTTGAAACGTTTTTTTATTTATCTTTACAACAAGTTCTTACCCCTAGTCTAACCTTTTATCTAGAAAAAGTATGCCAAGACCGATGTTTTCTTACACCAAGTCAATTTTGGAAAGAGTGAGTTTTGATGCGAAACTATTTTGTAAAGAATTAGAGAAAGCAGTTCGAGTATTGCTTCCTTACGAAATAGATCAATTGAGAGAGTGGCTTCTACAATTTACTGAAGAAAAGCCTGAATTAAGACAATGTTTAATTTATATCAACTAAAAATAGAAGTCCCGATAACCTCGGGACTTTTTTTATGCTATAAATTGGTATTATTTTGTTTTTGGACTGATAATTTCAACATCACTAAAAGCAATAGCTCCACGTACAACACCAGCGATAGTGTCGCGTAAAGCATTAATTATATGAATTTTCAATTCATTTTTAGGATAAATCAAACTTACTTCACGAGCAGGTTTAGGATCTTTAAATGATTTTAATTTTGTTTTACTTTTATCATTTAAATCTAAAGTATGTAAATAAGGCAGTAAAGTTGTACCTAAGCCTTCATCCGCTAATTTAATTAGGGTTTCAAAACTTCCGCTTTCCAATTGGAAATGACTATCGGTAATGTATTTATTGTTTTTGCATAAATTTAAAATTCCATTTCTAAAACAATGACCGTCTTGTAAAAGCAGAATTTTATCTAAGTCTAAATCCGCAATTTCAATTTCTTTTTTATCTATTGCAGGGTGATTTGCTGGAACATAAGCTACAAATGGCTCATAATATAAAACAATCTCTTTTAGATTTTCTTCTTCCAAAGGAGTAGCTGCTATAGCGCAATCTAAATGACCGTTCTTTAATTTTTTTATGATTTCCTCAGTTGTTTGTTCTTCAATAATCAAATTGACTTTTGGATATTTTTTAATAAAATTATTTAAGAACATAGGAAGTAGAGTTGGCATAACCGTTGGAATAATTCCCACTTTAAATTCGCCACCAATGTAACCTTTTTGTTGGTCAACGATGTCTTTTATTCTTCCTGCTTCGTTAACAATATTCTTAGCTTGATTGACGATTTTCTCCCCAACTTCAGTTAATAGAATAGGCTTTTTACTTCTGTCGAAAATAAGAATATCTAATTCATCTTCTAATTTTTGAATTTGCATACTTAATGTAGGTTGGGTAACGAAACATTTTTCAGCAGCTAAAGTAAAATTTTTGTATTCGGCAACTGCCAAAACGTAATATAGTTGTGTAATTGTCATTATTGATAAATTTGATACAAATATAAAAACTATCAATTAAATTTATTAATAATAAGGGCTTAAAATTTTAATTTTGAATAAATAAATTAAGAATTATGAAATTAAATAGTTTAGGATTACCAAAAGAACAATCAGAGGAATTAGTAACAGAATTGAATGGATTGTTATCTAACTTTCAAATATACTATCAAAATTTAAGAGGATTACATTGGAACATTAGAGGAAAACGTTTTTTTGATTTGCATTTAAAATTTGAAGAATTATATAATGACAGTCAAATTAAAATCGATTTGATAGCCGAACGTGTGTTAACTCTGGGAGGAACACCTTTGCACACTTTTTCAGATTATATAGAAAATAGTAAATTAAAAGTTGGAAAAGGAATTTCGAAAGATGTCGAAGCCATTCAATTAATTTTAGATTCATTGTCTGTTTTATTACAAATAGAAAGAACAATTTTGACTAAATCGAATGCTATAAATGATGAAGGAACAAATTCTATGATGAGCGATTTTATTGCAGAACAAGAAAAAACAAATTGGATGTTAAAAGCATGGATGGAAGAAGAAATTTAACAACAGCTTTTACTCATGTTGGTTTTTTTATAAAAAAATTAAGAGTTGTATACTATTGAAATAGTATATTCGCGGTATGAAATTATTGGTGAATATATTTTTATTTATTTTCATAACTTTTTTATCTACACCGACATTGATTGGAATGATAGATAAGGAGGCTGATACGTCTTATTTTTACAATATGTGTGAAGAAGAAGAAAATCATGCGCCTTTTAATGAAATTAAATCCATACCAACAATTCATTATTCTTATATTAATTTTTCTTCTTTCGAGGTAAATGAATTAAATGTTTTAGTCGAGCATGATTTGAGTTTTGATAATTTAGCACATCAAATTTTTTCTCCGCCTCCAAATAATTTATAATACAGTTATTTTTTCTTAACACTCCTTTTTTTTTGAGTGTAGTATTAATGTATTATAAAATTTTCATGAATAATCATTCTATTTTTTCCAATGTAAGAGGAGATCTTGCATCTGGTCTTGTTGTATTTTTAGTTGCTTTACCCTTATGTTTGGGTATTGCTTTAGCTTCTGGTGCGCCTTTGTTTTCAGGTATTGTTTCGGGGGTTATTGGAGGTATTGTTGTTGGGTTTTTAAGTAATTCTGCCTTGAGTGTTACGGGGCCAGCGGCTGGTTTAACCGCTATTGTTTTGACAGCGATTACTGATTTAGGTGGTTTTGATATCTTTTTGGTTGCGGTAATTTTGGCTGGATTAATTCAGATTGCTTTAGGTTTTTTAAGAGC
Source organism: Flavobacterium sp. (assembly GCF_020217025.1). GTDB lineage: Bacteria > Bacteroidota > Bacteroidia > Flavobacteriales > Flavobacteriaceae > Flavobacterium. Next base: position 3,568 of record NZ_JAIWOF010000205.1, read on the forward strand.
AGGAAGTTTTTCTAATTATTTTCCCACCAGTGTAATTGAAGGAATGTTAGCTGCCATAGGAATTATCATTATTTTAAAACAAATTCCGCATGCTTTTGGTCATGATGTTGACAATGAAGGCGATTTCTTTTATATTGAAAAATCAGGTCATACTACTTTTGATACCTTAATTGAGTCGATAAATTATATTCATTCTGGTGCTTTAATTATTGCTTTACTTTCGATAGCTATTTTGATTACTTGGGAAAAAGTTCCTGCTTTACGAAATATTAAAATTATTCCAGGAGCTTTGGTTGTAGTAGTAGTAAGTATTTTATTGAATGAATTTTTTATTCAATCGGGTTCTAATTTAGCGATTGTTGCCCAAAATCATTTGGTGAATTTACCATCACTCTCCGAAATTAAAAATGGTTTTGCTCTGCCAAATTTCACATCATTAACAAATGAAAAAGTTTGGATTGTAGCTGTTACGATTGCTGTTGTCGCTTCAATTGAAACCTTATTGTGTATTGAAGCAACAGATAAATTAGATCCATACAAGCGATTTACAGACACTAATCGTGAATTAAAGGCTCAAGGTATTGGAAATTTAATTAGTGGTTTATTAGGTGGATTGCCAATGACATCAGTCGTTGTTCGTTCGTCTGCTAATATAAATTCAGGGGGTAGAACAAAATTATCTACCATTTTCCATGGGATACTTTTATTTACTTTTGCCCTTTCAATACCATTTGTTTTAAACAAAATTCCATTAGCGGCTTTAGCTGCAGTTTTATTAATGGTGGGTTATAAATTGGCAAAACCAAGCGTTTTTGTACATTTGTGGAACAATGGATATTCTCAGTTTATACCTTTTGTAGTAACTGTAATTGCTGTTGTACGTATCGATTTATTAAAAGGGGTTGGAATAGGCTTAGCCGTAAGTATTCTTTTTATTTTATATCAAAACTTAAAAATAGCCTATTCATTCAAGAAAGAATCTTTTCATGATGGTGATGTTATTACTATTAAATTAGCGCAAGAAGTTTCGTTTTTGAATAAAGCAGCGATTAAAAATACATTAGCAAGTATTCCAAAAGGTTCGAAGTTAATTATTGATGCTTCAAATACCAGATATATCGATTTTGATGTGGTAGAATTAATTAAAGATTTTAGAAATGTGAAAGCGGAAGACAAAGAAATCGATTTAACATTGAAAGGGTTTAAAGAGCATTATGACTTAGAAAATACTGAGTTTAAACATGTAAAAATTAAAGAATCAACTGAAGAAATAAAATAATACAACTATAAATATGAAAGCACATAATAAAGAAACACAAGCACAGATGACTCCTCGTAAGGCATTACAGTTTTTAAAAGAGGGAAATGATCGTTTTATCAATAATTTAAAAGCACATAGAGATTTATTAGAACAAGTTAACGAAACTCGTGACGGGCAATGGCCATTTGCTACGATTTTAAGTTGTATTGATAGTAGAACCTCTGCCGAATTAATTTTTGACCAAGGATTAGGCGATATTTTTTCGGTAAGAATTGCCGGGAATATTGTAAATACGGATATCTTAGGAAGTATGGAATTTGCTTGTAAAGTCGCTGGTTCTAAATTAATTGTGGTTTTAGGTCATAGTAAGTGTGGTGCAGTAAAAGGGGCTTGCGACCACGTGAAATTGGGTAATCTAACCGAATTACTATCTAAAATACAACCCGCTGTTTATGAGGAAAACACAATTACAGAGGATAGAAGTTCTTCTAATTCTGCTTTTGTAGAAAATGTATCAGAAATCAATGTGAAACGAAATGTGAAAAACATCATTGAACGCAGTTTTGTTTTAGAGCAAATGGTTGAAAATGGCGAAATAGGTATTGTTGGTGCTATGCATGATATTGAAACTGGGTTAGTGACTTTTTATGATGATGTTCTTTTTATTAAAGATGAATTAAATCCGAATTTTACAGTTGCTAAATTGAGACATTAATTTGCATTTAATCTAAAAATTATAAAAGCTATCTCTTCTTCAATATGATAAAGTTTGAATAGGATAGCTTTTTTGTTTTATATTTGATACTACATAGATTATGATAATGAGTGATTTTTATAAGAAAATATTAGATAATAACAAAAAATGGGTGCAAGACAAATTGGCTATTAGTCCAAATTATTTTAAAAATTTGGCAGATGGACAAGAGCCTCCATTATTATGGATTGGTTGTTCTGACAGTCGTGTTCCTGCAAATGAAATTATTGGTGCAGAGCCTGGAGAAGTTTTCGTGCATCGAAATATTGCCAACATGGTTTTACATACCGATATGAATATGTTGAGTGTTTTAGATTACGCTGTAAATGCCTTAAAAGTAAAACATGTAATTGTTTGTGGACATTATGGTTGCGGTGGTGTTAAAGCTGCAATGGGAAATAGTTCTATCGGAATTATCGATAATTGGATTCGTCATATTAAAGATGTATATCGTTTTCACCATGAAGAATTAGATGCGATTACCGATGAAAAAGAGCGCTTTAATAAATTTGTAGAAATCAACGTGAAAGAACAAGTAATGGATTTAGCCAAAACTTCCATTGTTCAAAATGCATGGAAAAATGGACAAGAATTATCGCTTCACGGTTGGGTTTACGGTTTAAATGATGGTTACGTTACCGATTTAGGCGTAAATTTTAGTTGCGATAAAGATTTGGATGATGTGTATCAGTTGAAGTTTTAATCATCCAAATTCTCATTAAACGCCGAAGGCAATAACTGAGGGATAAATTTTATTAAAATAGGCAATAACAAGCCACCACCTGGAAGTAAAAAGATAGTTAACGATGGTACTGTTTTACAGATATCGAGCAACTGTTTTTTTACTTTCTTTTTTTCTTCTTTGCTTAAATCTTTTGTGGTAGATTTAGCTAAAAGCTGCATTAATTCGCCACTTTCTTTGATTTCTTTAGTTAATCTGTCTTTATTGCGGATGATTAGTTTAGTTACATTTTTATTCGCTTGATCGTAAAAATGTTTTATTGGATTCGAATAGTTAAAAAATGGAATTTCCGATTTGTATGTATCAATGAAAGCATTAATTTCTTTTGTGCTTTTATCAAGTAATATTGGATCTAATTCTAAATCTTGACTTAATTGCTTTAAAAAGTTCTCTTCATTCGATTCCAATTTTTCATCGCTCCAAAGTGCCATTTGAGCAATATCTAATAAATACAATTTTTCCAATAACGAAGTATGACGCATCAATTTGATTTCCGATAATTCGATATTTTCAATAGTATTGAATTTGGTATAACGAATTGAATTTTCAAACAATTTCACCAATAATTCATCGTATTTTGATTTTCGTTCTTTAATTTTTAAAGCTAACGAAACAATTTTAATACAATCGGATTCTATATTTTTTAGGTAATCGGATGGTAAGGTTTCATTTTTTAAATAATGTTCGAATGCCAAAACATCAATAAACAAAAGTGCATTGGTAATAATGTGCGAGAAATTCTTGCTAATCGTATTATTATTCGTTTGGATTCGGTCATCCATAATTTTTTCCAAGCGTGAACTGTGTGTTCCTTCTGGAAGTAATTTTTTGATGAAATTCAGATTTTCAGGCTGAATGATTTTGTAAAATTGGTAAACCGAATTGATGAAATCCTCTTTCGTTCCATTTGATTTTTCAATTCGATATAATGAAAAAAGGGTGTTTAAAAACCCAACTTTCGTCACTTCATCATACGACCATTTTGTAGTGTTGATTTGGTTTTGAAGTTGGTAACGTACCACATAACCATAAATAAAACCTGTAGTTCTACAATCTTCATAAAATGACAAAGTATTACATTGAAAATCAATGAAATTGTCATTGTTTTCAGCAAAAAACTTGTCAATCCAACCGTTTGCAGATGGGTTTATCATTTATAGTTTCTCTTTTAAATATTTTCCTGTAACTGAGTTTTTATTTTTAGCTACTTCTTCAGGTGTTCCAAAAGCGATTAATTTCCCTCCATTTTCTCCACCTTCTGGACCAATATCAAGAATATAATCGGCACATTTGATTAAATCTAAATTGTGTTCAATTACGATTATCGAATGTCCTTTTTCCAATAACGCATCAAATGAAGCTAATAATTTTTTGATATCGTGAAAATGCAAACCCGTTGTAGGTTCGTCAAAAACAAATAAAGCTTTGTCTTTAATCGTTCCTTTTACTAAGAAAGAAGCCAATTTAATACGTTGTGCCTCACCACCAGAAAGGGTAGAAGAAGATTGTCCTAATTGTACATAACCCAAACCAACGTCTTGTAAAGGTTGTAATTTTTGGGTGATTTTTGTCTGTTTGTGTTCGGTAAAGAATAACAAGGCTTCATCAATAGTCATTTTTAAAATGTCATCGATGTTTTTGTTTTCGAAAGTAACTTCTAACACTTCTTTTTTGAAACGTTTTCCATTACAAGCTTCACATTCTAAATGAACATCCGCCATGAATTGCATTTCGATGGTTACTTCACCATCACCTTTACATACTTCGCATCTTCCGCCATCTACGTTGAAAGAGAAATGTTTAGCTTGATAATTTCTTAGTTTAGAAACGTTTTGTTTTGCAAATAGTTCACGAATGTCATCGTAAGCTTTAATATAAGTAACTGGATTCGAACGTGAACTTCTTCCAATCGGATTTTGGTCTACGTATTCGATATGTTTGATATGAGAGAAACTTCCTTGTAATTCAGTAAATTGTCCTGCTTTTTCACCAACACCTTCTAATTTTTTTTGAATAGCTGGAAACAGAATCTTTTTAACTAATGTACTTTTTCCACTTCCCGAAACACCTGTAATCACTGTCAAACATTCTAAAGGGAAAGTGAAGTTTTCATTCTTTAAGTTATTTTCTCTCGCGCCAATAACTTCGATATGATTTTTGAATTTTCTTCTTGTTTTTGGAACCGAAATTTCTTCTTTTCCATTCAAATATTTAGCTGTTAATGAATCAGCTTTCAAAATTTCATCATAAGTTCCTTGTGCGACTAATTCACCGCCATGTGTTCCTGCTTCTGGACCAATATCGATAATCATATCGGCAGCTTTCATGATGTCTTCGTCGTGTTCTACTACAATTACAGTGTTGCCTAAATCGCGTAAATCTTTCAATACTTCGATTAATCTTTCGGTATCTTTTGGGTGTAAACCGATACTAGGTTCATCTAAAATATACATCGAACCTACCAAACTACTTCCTAACGAAGTTGCTAAGTTAATTCGTTGCGATTCCCCTCCAGAAAGCGAATTAGAGTTACGATTCAAAGTCAAATAACTCAAACCCACATTGAATAAAAAGTCTAAACGATTGTTGATTTCGATTAACAAACGCTTCGCTACTTTAGCATCGTATTCGTTTAATGCTAGTTTTTTGAAGAATTCGATTAAGTTTATAATTGGTAAATCGACCAAATCAGAAATTGTTTTTCCGCCTACTTTGATAAAATTAGCTTCGTAACGTAAACGTTTTCCTTTACAAGTGGTACATTTTGTTTTTCCGCGATATCTCGAAAGTAAAACGCGGTTTTGAATTTTATAGTTTTTCTCTTCTAATTCCGAAAAGAAATCATGTAATCCTGTAAAATACGAATTTCCGTCCCAAATCAATTGCTTCTGTTCGTCTGAAAGTTCGAAAAACGGTTTGTGAATTGGGAAATCGAATTTATAAGCGTTGTTTACCAATTGGTCGCGATACCAACCCATACTTTCGCCACGCCAAGGAAATACAGCATTTTCATAAACCGATAAGGCGGTATTTGGAATCACTAAATCTTCATCAATTCCGATAACACTTCCGTAGCCTTCGCAAGTTGGACAAGCTCCGTAAGGATTATTAAAACTGAATAAGTGAATATTTGGTTCCAAAAAAGTAATGCCATCTAATTCAAAATTAGAACTGAATTCTAGACGTTTTTTTGAATCTACTTCTTGCAAATAACAAACACCTTTTCCTTCGTAAAAAGCGGTTTGCACGGCATCGGCTAATCGATTGTAGAATTCTTCTTCGTTTTTAACAACAATTCGGTCAACGATTAGAAGAATGTCTTTGTTATCTAATTGGTGTTGTTCAATAGTATCCAAACGCACCATTTCGTTATCTACTAAAACACGAGCGAAACCTTGTTGTAATAAAACTTTAAGTTTGTCTTCTAAAGCTCGACCTTCTTCTAAATGAATGGGTGCAAGCAGTAACCATTTACTATCTATTGGAAACTCTTTGATATCATTAATAACATCAGAAACCGTATCTTTTTTGACTTCTTTACCAGAAATAGGCGAGTAGGTTTTTCCAATTCGGGCAAATAAAAGTTTTAAATAATCGTAGATTTCGGTAGAAGTTCCTACTGTAGAACGTGCATTGCTGGTGTTTACCTTTTGTTCTATGGCAATCGCAGGCGCAA
>NZ_JAIWOF010000206.1 GCF_020217025.1 Flavobacterium sp.
TTCCTTTGATATATTCCACCTTAGGTTTGTCTAATCTTCCTAAAAACTGACGCGCGTATGAAGATAAACTTTCAACATATCGGCGTTGTCCTTCGGCATAAAGCGTATCAAATGCCAAACTCGACTTACCAGAACCGGAAAGCCCTGTAATAACCACTAATTTATTTCTTGGAATTGCAACATCTAAATTTTTAAGGTTGTGCAATTGCGCTCCTTTAATTAGAATGTTTTTTTTAGGTTCTAAGGTAGAAAAATCAGGTTGTGTCATCGTTGTTTTTAAAAGATTTGCAAAGATAATAATTGTAATTTTATTTACTCCTATTCCTTGCCTCTTTAAATATTAAAAACAGAATGTTTAAATTAGAATAGTTTATAATTAGTTACGAATAGTTGCGATTATTTAATAGTTTGGAATCATATTTAGATTTATTTTTAATGAATAGAAGTTTTTTTTAAATAATTATTTGGATATTAAATAAATTTTATGTTAAATTTGAACTTTAATCTATAAAACAAAATAGCCTATAACACACAATTACTTTTTAGAATCAGAGACTTAAATTAACTAAAAGGTATTGTTATGGCTAATCTTGTACTTCCTGATGCAGTTTTAGTGAAGAATTATATAAGCGGAGATGAGTCTGCTTTAGCTTCATTGATTGAAAGACATCAATCTAAAATCTACGGATTTATTTATTCGAAAATAAACGATAGAGATTTATCGGATGATATTTTTCAAGATACCTTTATTAAGGTAATTAAAACCTTGAAATCGCAGTCGTATAATGAAGAAGGAAAATTTTTACCTTGGGTAATGCGTATTGCTCATAACTTGGTTGTTGATCATTTCAGAAAAGCAAAGAAAATGCCTTTTCAACGCGAAACAGAAGAGTATTCGATTTTCAATTATATGACAGATAATAGTTTAAATATTGAAGGACAAATTATATCCGAACAAGTAGAAACTGATTTAGCTAAGTTGTTAGATGAACTTCCTGCAGATCAAAAAGAAGTTTTAGTAATGCGTATGTATCAAGATCTAAGTTTTAAGGAAATAGCTGATTTAACTGGTGTTAGTATCAATACAGCCTTAGGAAGAATGCGTTATGCTTTGTTGAATTTGAGAAAAATTATAGAAAAGAATCAAATTATTTTGACTAATTAATACTAAATGTAAAATATTGCCGTTATTATGCTATAAATCAAAACATAATTAATGGCAAAACTTTACTCTAAGAAAAAATTAGCATCTCAAAAAATGAAACCTAAAAAAGAAACGATTTTGTTTTTACTCAATTATTCAAAAGCATTGAGTATACATAAAGTGGGAAATTCAAGTTTTGAAATTATCGCTAATTAAGGAAAATGCCTCAAAGAGATTTGAGGCATTTTTTTATTTTCTTAATATTTTCTCCATTGTTTTCCCTTTCGCTAATTCGTCTATTAACTTATCTAAATAGCGCACTTTTTTCATTAATGGATCTTTAATTTCTTCTATGCGATAGCCACAAATAACACCTGTTATTTTAGAAACGTTTTCGTTTAATTTTGGTGCTTGCTCAAAAAAGGTTTCAAAATCTACTTTTGTATCAATTTGCTTTTGAAGGCTTTCCAATGTGTAACCTGTTAACCAACAAATAATTTCATCAACTTCCGCTTTCGTACGATTCTTTTTCTCAGCTTTGTTTATGTAATGTGGGTAAACACCAGCAAAGATCATATGATTTATACTTCTTGATGCCATTTATTTTTTAATTTCATTAATTACACTTTTTCTTCCAATCGTCTTCGTGATAATATCTTTCTCTAAATTCCAGCCACGAGCAGGAGAATATTCTCTTCCGTACCAAATGATTTGTAAGTGTAAATCGTTCCAACATTCCTCTGGGAAAATACGTTTGGCATCTTTCTCGGTTTGTTGTACGTTTTTACCATTGGTTAATCCCCAACGATACATCAATCGATGAATATGCGTATCAACAGGAAAAGCCGGAACTCCAAAAGCCTGACTCATCACAACACTAGCCGTTTTGTGTCCCACAGCCGGTAACGCTTCCAAAGCTTCAAAACTTTGCGGTACTTCGCCATTGTATTTGTCAATTAAAATTTCTGATAATCCGTGAATTCCTTTTGATTTCATAGGAGATAATCCACACGGGCGAATAATTTCCTTTATTTCTTCTACACTCATTTTTACCATATCATACGGATTATCTGCTTTCGCAAACAAAATTGGCGTAATTTGATTCACGCGAACATCTGTACATTGTGCTGAAAGTAACACGGCAATTAGTAATGTATAAGGATCTTTATGGTCTAACGGAATAGGAATTTCAGGATATAATTCATTTAACGTATTTATAACAAATGTTACCTTCTCGCTTTTGGTCATTTTTAACTAAATTTGATTCGTAAAGTTATAAAGTAATAGCGCAATATCAAAATTCATTTTTAAAGATGATTTTTTAACCTTTTAAACTATAAATAAATGACAACATTAAAAGCTGGAGATAAGGCCCCTAATTTTTCAGGTTTAGACCAAAATGGAGCTACTCATACATTAGCTGATTACAAAGGAAAAAAACTTGTAGTGTTCTTTTATCCAAAAGCAAGTACACCAGGTTGTACAGCAGAAGCATGCGATTTAAGAGATAATTATGCTCGTTTTCAAGCAAATAATTACGCTTTGTTAGGAGTAAGTGCTGATAGTGCAAAAGCTCAAACTAAGTTTATTGAAAAATATGACTTACCATTTCCGTTATTAGCGGATGAAGACAAATCAGTGATTCAAGCCTTCGGTGTTTGGGGACCAAAGAAATTCATGGGAAAAGAATACGATGGTATTCATAGAACTACCTTTGTAATTGATGAAAACGGAATTATTGAAGAAGTAATTTCCGATGTAAAAACCAAAGCCCACGCTGCTCAGATTTTAAAATAATAAAAAACCATTCGCCAAGGCGAATGGTTTTTTTAAACAAACTAAACCAATTAATTGCTGTATTAGAAAGCGTATTTGTTTTCGTTAATAATTTTTGCAGCAATTTTTTCACGAAGTGCTACCACATTTGGCATGTTCGTATATTTTGTAAAACGTTTTAATCCCATTAACATCATACGTTGTTCGTCGCCTTCAGCAAAAGAAACGATTCCTTCTTTTCCTTTTTGGTTTACGATATCTACTGCATGATATAAGTATAATTTTGCCATAGCAATTTGCTCCTGAACTTTGTCTTCGCCTTCTTTTTTAGCTAATTTCTCCGTTCTAAGAATAGTACTTTCAGCCATATAGATTTCGATTAAAATATCAGCAGCAGCCATTAATAATTGTTGGTGTGATTCTAATTCTGCTCCGTATTTTTGAACTGCAGCACCCGCAACCATTAAGAATACTTTTTTCAATTTGGCAATCATTTCTTTTTCTTCAGCAAATAATTCTGAATAATCTGGAACATCGAATGATGGAATTCCCATTAATTCTTCTGCCACAGCCATTGCTGGACCTAATAAATCAACATGACCTTTCATTGCTTTTTTCACTAACATACCCACAGATAACATTCTGTTGATTTCGTTAGTTCCTTCGTAAATTCTTGCGATACGAGCATCTCTCCAAGCACTTTCCATAGGAGCGTCTTCTGAGAATCCCATTCCACCAAAAATTTGAATTCCTTCATCTGTACAGGCTTGAACATCTTCAGAAACTGCTACTTTTAAGATGGAACATTCGATTGCGAATTCTTCAACACCTTTTAATTCTGCTTCTTGGTGCGAATTTCCTTCGCTTACTCTAATATTAATTCTGTTTTCAATATCTGCAGCTGCTCTGTAAGTTGCACTTTCACCAGCATAAGCATTTGTTGCCATTTCAGCAATTTTAGCTTGAATTGCTCCAAAACTTGAAATAGGCGTTTTAAACTGAACTCTTTCGTTAGCATAATGTACCGCTCCAGTAACTGTTCTACGTTGTGCTTCTAAACAAGCAGCAGCTAATTTAATACGCCCAACATTTAAAGCATTCATCGCAATTTTAAAACCTTCGCCACGACCTGCCAACATATTTTCTACTGGAACTTTTGTTTCATTAAAGAAAACCTGACGAGTAGAAGAGGAGCGAATTCCTAATTTGTGCTCTTCATCACCCATTGAAATTCCATTTGAAGGATCATTTTCAACGATGAAACCCGTAATGTTTTTATCGTCTTCGATACGAGCGAAAACAATCATTAAATTACAAAAACCAGCATTTGAAATCCACATTTTTCCACCAGTGATTTTATAATGTGTTCCATCTTCTGAAAGAACCGCTTTTGTTTTTCCTGAATTTGCATCAGATCCTGCACCTGGTTCTGTTAAACAGTAAGCTCCAAACCATTCGCCAGATGCTAATTTTGGTACATATTTTTGTTTTTGCTCTTCAGTTCCGTATAAGGTAATTGGCATTGTTCCAATTCCAGTGTGCGCTCCAAAAGCAGTTGAAAACGAACCCGTTGCTCCTGAAATATAATCACATACTAAAACGGTGTTTACGAATCCCATTTCCATTCCGCCATAAGCTGCAGGAACAGCAACGCTTAAATAACCTAATTCTCCAGCTTTACGCATGATGTCTTCGGTTAACGCATAATCTTTCTTTTCGAAACGTTCTTTGTTTGGCCAAATTTCTTTGTCTACGAATTCGATAACCGAATCACGCATCATTACTTGTTCTTCATTGAAGTCTTCTGGTGTGAAGATGTCTTCGCATTTTGTTTCTTTTACAAGGAATTGTCCTCCTCTGATGATATCTGACATAACTTATTAAGTTTTATAGTTTTATTTTAAAAATTCGAAAATTCCAGCTGCACCTTGACCTGTTCCAACACACATTGAAACGATTCCGTATTTGCTGTTTCTCATGCGCATTTCGTCAAACAATTGAACTGATAGTTTAGCACCTGTACAACCTAGTGGGTGACCTAAAGCGATAGCTCCACCGTTAACGTTTACGATTTCAGGATTTAAACCTAATTCTCTCACTACAGCTAATGATTGTGCTGCAAAAGCTTCGTTTAACTCAATTAAATCGATTTGGTCTTGTTTTAATCCTGCTTGTTTTAATGCTTTTGGAATTGCGGTAACAGGACCAATTCCCATGATTCTTGGTTCTACACCTGAAGCAGCGTAGCTTACCATTCTTGCAATTGGTTCCAAGTTTAATTCTTTCACCATTTCTTCACTCATGATTAAAACGAAAGCTGCGCCATCACTCATTTGTGAAGAGTTTCCAGCCGTAACCGAACCATCAGCAGCAAATACAGGTCTTAATCCTGCTAAAGCTTCTACTGAAGTTCCTGCTCTTGGACCTTCGTCTTTATTTACTACATAAGATTTTGTTTCTTTCTTACCATTTTCATTGATAAATGTTTGTTCTACTGTGATAGGAACAATTTGTTTATCGAATTTACCTTCTGCTTGTGCTTTTAAAGCTTTTAAATGCGATTGGTAAGCAAATTCATCTTGGTCAGCACGAGAAACGTTGAATTGTTTTGCAACAGCTTCAGCCGTTAATCCCATTCCCCAGTAATAATCTTCGTGACCTGCAGCGGCAACTTTATAATCTGGTGTTGGTTTGTAACCTCCCATTGGAATGTAACTCATGCTTTCTGCACCACCAGCAATGATACAATCTGCCATTCCTGATTGAATTTTAGCTGTCGCCATTGCGATAGTTTCTACTCCAGAAGCACAATATCTGTTTACTGTAACTCCAGGAACATCCGTAATTTTTAATCCCATTAAAGAAATTAAACGACCAACGTTTAAACCTTGTTCTGCTTCTGGCATGGCGTTTCCTACCATCACGTCATCAATACGTGTTTTGTCGAAATCAGGCAACTCTTTCATCATGTGTTCGATGGTTTCTGCTGCTAATTCGTCAGGTCTTTTGAATCGGAATAAGCCTTTTGGAGCTTTTCCAACTGCTGTTCTATATCCTTTTACTATATATGCTGTTCTCATTTCTTAGTTTCTTAATGGTTTCCCTTTGGTTAACATGTACTGAATTCTTTCTAAAGATTTTCTTTCTCCAGTTAATGATAAAAATGCTTCTCTTTCTAAATCCAATAAGTACTGTTCAGAAACTAATGTTGCTTCTGATAAATCACCACCAGCCATTACATAAGCTAATTTGTTAGCGATTTTCTTATCGTGTTCAGAAATGTATTTACCCGCTTCCATTTGGTCAGTTCCTACTAAGAACATTCCTAAAGCTTGTTTACCTAAAACTTTGATATCTTTTCTTCTTACTGGTTGCGTATAACCTTGTTCTGCCATTTGTAAAGCTACTTGTTTGGCTGTTGCAATTTGGCGGTCTTTGTTCACGACAACAATATCTCTTCCTTTTTGTAAAACTCCAGTATCAAAACCTTCGTAAGCTGAAGTTGCTACTTTTGCCATACCAACAGTTAAGAAATATTCTTGAAGAACATTTAATTCCACGTCGTTTTTACGGAATAAATCAGATGCTCTCAAAGCCATTTCTTTAGAACCACCACCACCAGGAATCACTCCAACACCAAATTCTACTAATCCGATGTACGTTTCTGCTGCTGCAACTGCTCTGTCAGCGTGCATTGTTAATTCGCAACCACCACCAAGAGTCATTCCGTGAGGAGCAGCGATAACTGGAATAGCTGAATAACGACAACGCATCATTGTGTCTTGAAACATTTTAATGGCCATGTTTAATTCGTCATATTCTTGTTCGACAGCCATCATGAAAATCATTCCCAAATTAGCTCCAACAGAGAAATTTGCGCCTTGATTTCCAATAACTAAACCATTGTAGTCTTTCTCAGCGATATCAATAGCTTTGTTGATTCCTTGTAAAACGCCAGCACCAATAGAATTCATTTTTGAAGTAAATTCTAAATTGATGATACCATCGCCTAAATCAGTAATGATTGCATCGCTGTTGTTCCATATTTTTTTGCTTTGGCGAATGTTATTTAAAATAATGAAAGCATCTTGACCAGGAATTTTCTCTACTTTTTTATTAGTGATAGAGTAGAAGTGTGTTGCTCCATCTTTAATCGAATAGAATGAAGTGTTTCCTGAAGCCACCATATCCGTTACCCAAGAAGCTGGTTGGTAGCCTTCCGCTTTCATTAATTCGATTCCTTTTTCAACACCGATAGCATCCCAAATTTCGAATGGACCATTTTCCCAACCGAATCCTGCTTTCATAGCATCGTCAATTTTGTAGAAAGCGTCAGTGATTTCAGGAATTCTGTTTGAACAGTATTGGAACATAGAAGCAAAGTTTTTTCTGTAGAAATCACCTGCTTTGTCTTTTCCAGTAACTAAAACTTTAAATCTGTCGATTGGTTTTTCAATCGTTTTGGTTAATTCTAAAGTCGCGAAAGAAGCTTTTTTATTGGCTCTATATTCTAATGTGTCTAAATCTAAGGTTAGGATGTCTTTTCCTTCTTTTTTGTAGAAACCTTGTCCGGTTTTACTTCCTAACCATTTGTTTTCCATCATTTTGTTAACAAATTCAGGAAGTTTGAATAATTCATGCGCTTCGTCGTTTGGACAATTTTCATAAATTCCGTTCGCTACATGAACTAAAGTGTCTAAACCAACAACATCAACCGTTCTAAAAGTAGCTGATTTTGGACGACCAATTACTGGTCCAGTTAATTTATCCACTTCTTCAACTGTTAATCCCATTTCTTTTACTTGGTGGAACAAACTTTGGATTCCGAAGATTCCAATTCTATTTCCAATAAAAGCTGGAGTATCTTTTGCAACAACTGAAGTTTTTCCTAAGAATTTTTCACCATAACCATTCAAGAAATCTAATACTTCATGCGATGTTTTTGGTCCAGGAATGATTTCAAATAATTTTAAGTAACGAGCAGGGTTAAAAAAGTGCGTACCACAGAAATGTTGTTGGAAATCTTCGCTTCTTCCTTCGCTCATAAATTGAATAGGAATACCAGAAGTATTTGAAGTGACTAAAGTTCCTGGTTTTCTATATTTATCAACTTGTTCGAAAACAATTTTCTTGATGTCTAAACGTTCTACAACTACTTCGATAATCCAATCTGCAGTTGCAATTTTCGACATATCATCTGTAGTATTACCTGTAGTAATTCTTGAAGCAAAACTTGGATGATAAATAGGTGAGGGTTTCGATTTTAAAGCGTTAGCTAAATGATCATTTACTAATCGATTTCTAACGGCTTTACTTTCTAGAGTTAGTCCTTTTTTCTGTTCGGCTTCGGTTAGTTCGTTTGGTGCGATGTCTAATAGTAAGACTTCAACCCCAATATTAGCAAAATGGCAAGCTATACCACTTCCCATAATCCCGGAACCAATAACAGCAACTTTTTTAATATTACGTTTCATGTTGTTGATAGGTTTGTTTTATTTGTCGTTATAGATTTTCTTATCGGTAATTAATTCGTTTATAATTTCAGCAACTTCCATAAAGTGTTGTAATTTTTCTTCACTTACATGTTGTTTTACTGCTTCATTAAAACGAAGTACAGTTTCTTTAGAAAGTTCTCTTTTTTCTTTCCCGTCTTTTGTTAATTGAATGATTACCCCTCTACCATCAGTTGGGTTTTTTTTACGAGTAATCAAACCTCTTTCTTCCATAGATTTTAAGGTTCGGGTTAAGCTTGTTGCTTCCATTCCCATTTTAGGTCCTAGAGTTGTAGATGGTGAACCTTTTTCTCTGTCTATGCTTAACAATGCAAAACCGGTTGCCATTGTAGCACCATATTTTGCTGCTTCTTCATTATACATACGGGCAACTGCTTGCCAAGTTGTTCGTAATGCATAATCGATGGTTTTATCTTTCATATAAGTATAAATCAAATCTTTTTCAAATATAAAAAAAAATACTATGCACGCATAGTATTTTTAACATTTTTTTCAAAATTTAACTTTTTAAAATAGCAAAACCCACGAAATGCGGGTTTTAGCGTTTCTATCCGTAAATTTTTTGATATAAGTCGTTATATTTTTCTTTTATAATTTTACGTCTTAATTTCATAGTAGGTGTTAAGTGACCTGCATCGATAGACCAAACATCTGGTGTAAGTTCAAAACGTTTTACTTTTTCCCAATTCCCAAATTTTTCATTACAATGGTCAATTTCTTCTTGAATTCTATCAATTACCATTTTACTAGCACAAAGTTCTTCATTAGAAGAAAAAGTAGTATTGTTATGTCTGTGTGCCCATTCCGTAACAAATTCAAAATTAGGTTGTATAAAAGCAGCCGGCATTTTTTCGCCATCACCAATTACCATAATTTGCTCGATGAAACGAGATTGTTTGAATGCATTTTCTAAAATCTGAGGAGCTACATATTTTCCTCCAGAAGTTTTGAACATTTCTTTTTTACGATCCGTAATTCTCAAGAAACCGTCGCTATCTATTTCTCCAATATCACCGGTATGGAAGTAACCTTCTTTTAATACATCAGCAGTTTGTGTTTCGTCTTTGTAATACCCCATCATTACATTTGGACCTTTACATAAGATTTCGCCATCTTCTGCAATTTTAACTTCAACTCCATTTAAAATTTTTCCAACGGTTCCTACTCTGAACCCACCATTTCTCATGTCATTTACTGATATTACAGGAGAAGTTTCGGTTAAACCATAACCTTCCATAACTGGAATATTAGCCGCACAGAAGACTTTTGTTAAACGTGATTGTAACGCCGCACTTCCCGAAACTAGTAATTCTAATTCGCCACCTAAACCTTCTTGCCATTTAGAGAAGATTAATTTTCGAGCAATTTTTAGTTTAAATTCGTAGAATGCACCGTTTTGTTTGTAAGGTTTGTACTCCATTCCTAAATCTAAAGCCCAAAAGAAAAGTGCTTTTTTGATTCCTGTTAAATCGGCTCCTTTAGCATAAATTTTGTCGTATACTTTTTCTAATAAACGAGGAACAACCGACATAACGTGTGGTTTTACTTCTTTAAGATTATCAGAAAT
>NZ_JAIWOF010000207.1 GCF_020217025.1 Flavobacterium sp.
TTTCTCAATGCTTTCAGCGAAGTAAATCGATATACCATAATATTGGTACAAATACGTCAACATTCTTTCAAAGATGTGACAAATAGGTAAGAAACTCAACGCTCTTGTGTCCCCAGCTCTCAAAGGAACTCTTGGAGCACTCATTAAAACATCTGAAACAATATTTTGGTGTGATAACATAACACCTTTTGGTCTTCCTGTTGTTCCAGAAGTATAGATAATTGTTGCTAAATCAGTTGTAGTAACATTATTTTTTCTATCTTCAACTACATCTTGGTTTGAAGTATCAGCTCCTAATTCTAAGATTTCTTTCCAACTTTTACATCCGGCAATATCATTGTAAGAGAAAACGTCTTTTAATAAAGGAACGTTTGCTTTTATACTTTGTAATTTTTGATAAACTTCAATATCGGAAACAAAAACATATTGAGATTCAGAGTGATTTAATATGTATTCATAATCCTCAGCCGAGATAGTTGGGTACATTGGAACGGTTTGCGCTCCAGTCTGCAATACACCAATATCCGTTATATGCCATTCTGTTCTATTATTAGATGAAATGATGGCAATTTTATCATTTCTATTTACACCTAATCGAAGTAAACCTCTTGAAATAGCGTTGGCTTTATCTAAGTATTCTTGAGTAGATGTTTTAATCCACTGTCCGTCATATTTTGTAACTAAAGCATCCTTTAAATTATACTTTTCTAACTGATAATAAGGAAAGTCAAATAAGCGTGTTATATTATTCATAATTCGCAATTGTTATTTTATGCAAATTATAAAAATAAAGTTAATTAAACAATTTTTTAAATAATTGATAATCTATTAGTTAGTATTTTGATGAAAATAAAATACTATGCTTGCCTACTAATTTTAATAAAATTGTGAAAATGTTATAAAAATTATTGAAATTATAGCAAGCAAAATTCCTAAATAGTTCCATTTAGTCATTTTTTCTTTAAAAAGTAGGATTCCCGCTAAACTTCCTAAAATAATTACGCCCATATTCATTCCGGCAAATACTGTTGACGGATTTTCAGATAAAGCTTTGTGTGCCTTTAAATAGAAGAGTATGTTTCCAAAATTTAAAATTCCTAGAGCCAATCCCCAAAGTACATTTTTTGATTCTAATTTTTCTTTTTGAACCAGAATTTTTCCAATTAGAAATAAAATCGAAATTAAAAAAGCACCACAAAAAATAATGAATAAGGAAGTTGTAAAACTAAAATCCTTGAAAACAGCAACTTTCTTAAATAAGATATCAATGATTCCAAATCCCAATAAAACCAATAAAGGATAAACCCAATTATCCGATTTACTTTCTGATTTTTTATTCAAGGTGAAGAATATAGCAGAAAATCCAACTATAAAACCAATAATTTTCAATTGACTAAACGTTTCATTAAATAAAAAGTAAGAAGCGGTTAACGGAATAAATAACGATAATCTTTGAGCAATATCGGTTTTTACAATTCCTACTTCTTTTATTGATTTGGCTTGAATTAGAAATACAATCGGCAATAAAATAGCTAATCCCATAAAAAGCGAATAAGGAGTCGTTTTTTCTTGGAAATTTAATTCGGGTTGGAAAGTTAAATAGGTGAGGAGTAAAGCCGAAAAATAATTAAACGTAATGATTTGAAAAATATTCAATTGAAATCGTTTGGCTACTTTTAAAAATATCCCAACAGAAACACTACAAATTACACTTAAAATGACAAACCACATCGCTATTTAATTTTACACAATAGTACAAAAAAAGCATCTTAATTAAAAGATGCTTTTTTATAAAAGTTTGGATAAATTATTTTTTATTCTCAATCCATTTTCTTGCATTCACAAACGCTTCTAACCATGGAGAAACTTCATCTTTTTGTCCTCTTTCTGGATAATGTGCCCAATTCCAAGGGAAAGTCGAACGCTCAATGTGTGGCATCATCACTAAATGTCTTCCAGTAGTATCACACATCATAGCCGTGTTGAAATCAGAACCATTTGGATTCGCTGGATAACCTTCGTAGGCATATTTTGCTACAATATTATATTTTTCTTCCGAATAAGGTAATTTGAATTTTCCTTCTCCGTGTGAAATCCATACTCCTAAAGTTGTTCCTTCCAGTGTTGATAACATCACCGAATTATTCTTCTGAACCGTTACCGAAGTAAATCCGCTTTCGTGTTTGTTCGAAGTGTTGTGGTGCATTTTTCCGTGAACTTCGTGTTCTGGATTGATCAATTCTAATTCCATTAATAATTGACAACCATTACAGATTCCAACCGAAAGTGTGTCTTCGCGTTTGAAGAAGTTTTTCAGTGCAGTATTGGCTTTTTCGTTGTATAAAAATACCCCAGCCCAACCTTTAGCCGAACCTAAAACATCTGAATTCGAGAATCCACCCACAGCTCCAATGAATTGAATGTCTTCCAATGTTTCTCTTCCCGAAATTAAATCGGTCATGTGCACATCTTTAACATCAAATCCTGCTAAGTACATAGCATTTGCCATTTCACGTTCGGAATTACTTCCTTTTTCGCGAATGATTGCTGCTTTTGGTCTTGATTTAGAAGCATCAATCACCGGTAATTTTCCGTCAAAATGCGATGGGAAAGTGAATTGTAATTTTTGGTTTTTGTAATTATCAAAACGTGCTTGCGCCATTCCATTTTTAGATTGTTTCGAATCTAATAGGAAAGAAGTTTTAAACCAAGTATCTCTTAAAGTTGCAATACTGAATGTCAAACTATCTTCACCGTTGATAACTGTAAACGCATCGCCATCGATAGCCGAACCAATTTTAAAAATTTCAATATTATGTTGTGCGAAAGTTGCTTCCACTTCAGCATTCGCTTGGAAAACAACTCCGATATTTTCATTAAATAAAGTTTTAACCGTATCTTTTTCTCCTAAAGAAGTCAAGTCGATTAAAGCTCCTAATTTATCATCAGCAAAACACATTTCTAATAAAGTTGTGATTAAACCACCGCTTCCAATATCGTGTCCTGCTTTGATTTTTCTGTCTTTAATTAAATCTTGTAAAACGTTGAATGCTTTTTTGAAGAATTCCGAATTTTTTATCGTTGGAACATCATTTCCAATTTTATTCAACACTTGAGCAAACGAACTTCCACCTAATTTAAACGAATCTTGCGATAAGTTGATGTAGTAAATGTTGCCACCGTTTCTTTGTAAAACAGGTTCAACTACTTTAGTAATGTTCGAACAATTTCCAGCTGCTGAAATAATAACCGTTCCTGGTGCAATTACTTCATCATTTGGGTATTTTTGTTTCATAGAAAGCGAATCTTTTCCGGTTGGAATATTGATTCCTAATTCAATAGCAAAATCCGAACAACCTTTTACCGCTTCATATAAACGAGCGTCTTCACCTTCGTTTTTACATGCCCACATCCAGTTGGCTGATAAAGAAACCGATTGTAAACCATCTTTCATTGGTGCCCAAACAATGTTTGATAAAGCTTCAGCAATTGCTGTTCTAGAACCCGCCACTGGATTTACCAATGCCGAAATAGGCGAGTGTCCAATCGAAGTCGCAATTCCTTCTTTTCCTTTGAAATCCAATGCCATAACTCCGACATTGTTTAAAGGTAATTGTAATGGTCCAACACATTGTTGTTTTGCCACGCGTCCGCCTACACAACGGTCCACTTTATTGGTTAACCAATCTTTACAAGCTACGGCTTCTAATTGTAAAACTTGACTTAAATAGCTTGCTATATTTTCTTTTGAATATTCTAAATCTGAATAGTTGATTGCAACGGTTTTATCCGTCATAATGGTTTTTGGCGAACTTCCGAAGAAATCTTCCAAAGCATAATCCATTGGTTTTACACCAGTTGATTTTGATTCGAATGTAAATCTATGGTCGTTTGTAACATCACCTACTTGATACATTGGAGAACGCTCTCTATCAGCAATTCTTTGTAAGGTTTCGATGTCTTTTTCACCAATTACCAATCCCATTCTTTCTTGCGATTCGTTTCCGATGATTTCTTTAGCAGAAAGTGTTGGGTCACCAACTGGTAATTTATCTAAATCGATTAATCCTCCGGTTTCTTCCACTAATTCAGAAAGACAGTTCAAATGCCCACCAGCACCATGATCGTGAATGGAAACGATTGGATTGTTATCACTTTCAACCAAACCACGAATAGCATTAGCCGCACGTTTTTGCATTTCTGGATTCGAACGTTGGATAGCATTTAATTCAATTCCTGAACCAAAAGCTCCTGTATCTGCTGATGAAACTGCAGCTCCGCCCATTCCAATTCTATAATTTTCCCCCCCTAAAATAACGATTTTATCGCCTTCTTGTGGTTTCTTTTTAATCGCTTGATCTAATTTTCCGTAACCAATTCCACCCGCTTGCATGATGACTTTATCGTAACCAATTTTGCGATTGTTTTCTTCGTGCTCGAAAGTTAAAATAGAACCCGTAATCAAAGGTTGTCCAAATTTATTTCCAAAATCTGAAGCTCCATTAGATGCTTTAATCAAAATATCCATTGGCGTTTGGTACAACCAAGGTCTTTCCGCCATTCCGTTTTCCCATGGACGTTCTTCTGCTAAACGAGAATAAGAAGTCATGTAAACTGCAGTTCCCGCTAATGGCAACGAACCTTGTCCGCCAGCTAAACGGTCACGAATTTCTCCTCCAGAACCAGTTGCAGCTCCGTTGAAAGGCTCGACAGTTGTTGGGAAATTATGTGTTTCTGCTTTTAATGAAAGAACTGAATCAAATTCCTTTTCTTGGTAGAAATCAGGTTTGTCTGCGCTTTTTGGTGCAAATTGTGTTACTTTCGGACCTTTTACAAAAGCTACGTTATCTTTATATGCCGAAACAATATCGTTTGGATTTGTTTCCGATGTTTTCTTAATTAATTTGAATAAAGAAGTTGGTTTTTCTTCACCATCAATCACAAATGTTCCATTGAAAATTTTGTGACGACAGTGTTCTGAATTCGCTTGTGAGAAAGCAAAAATTTCAGAATCTGTTAACTTTCTTCCTAATTTTGTTGAAAGATTATTCAAATACTCAACTTCTTCTGGGCTAAGTGCTAAACCTTCTGATTTATTGTAAGCGTCAATATCTTCAATATCCAAAATTGGTTCTGGTTGGATATTAATCGTATAAATTTCTTGATTTAATTCCGAATACTTTTGTGAAAGCATTGGATCGAAATCAGTAAAATCGGCAGCTACTTTTTCAAATTCCTCAATACGAATGATGCCAGAAATTCCCATGTTTTGAGTAATTTCTACAGCATTTGTACTCCAAGGCGTGATCATAGCGGCACGTGGTCCAACAAAAAAATCCGACAATACGGATTTTTCTATTTTATGTGCGTTGCCAAAAAGCCAATTTAATTTGTTGATGTCTTCTGATGAAATCTCGTTTTGCGTTTGAACCGCAAAAACCGTGTTGGATTGGTTTCCGAAGAAATGAATCATTGTATGTAGTTGTTTGTGTTGTTGTTTGAAAGTGCAAATTTATTCTAAAAAAAATAACAATCAAAATAATATGACTACTTTAAGTTAATCAAATGTAGTCCAGTTGTAAGCGCCCATATCGGATGGATTACTTCTTGGATTATTTAAAATATCATTAAAAGTTGAATAAGTGTTATCTGCAGTTCCTTTTGCTGCTGAATCTTCACCAATAATTAATTCATTATTTCGAGCATCTTTAAAATCAGGATTATTTACAGTAGAATTCGTAGCAATCAAACAATTCGTATACAAAGCTGCATTAGTGAAAGCATATAAAGGATTATTTGTAAATTGATTACTAAAATCGGCAAATTTGATTAATGAATGGTCAAAATGGTAATTGAAAGTACTTCCTGTTTTTTTCAAAACGATTCCCAAATTACTAGAAGTGTGAATGATACAGTTTTTGAAATTCGCTTTTGTAAGACCATAAATGGCACTTCCATCGTAATCGTCAAGTAAAACTGCGTTTTGATTTGGTGTTGGCCAATAATTAGCAAAGGTGCAATGTACAAATTCATAACTGCCGCCAAAACTTCCAGCAAATGCGGTTTGACCACAGTTATTGATGACTACATTTCGACCTTCAATATTTCCAGTTCGTGCTAGAATACCAACATTGGTACAATTATAAATTTGAGTATTCTCTAAGTCTAAAGTTGGAGTAGGAGTCCCGTCGTTTCCAGTAACTAACATTCCAACAGTAGCATTTTTTATAGTTAAATTTTTAATTTGATTATTTGTACTTCCTTGTGTTAACCAAATCGTTCCCCATTGACCAGGAACTTCAGAAAAATCAGGTTCTAAACGATCGCCTTCGAAAATAACTTCGTTTTCTAAAGCTTCTGTAGTTGAGGAACTACCATTTACATGAATAGAAGCATTATTAGCAACAATCAAACCCGATTCAGCATGAAAGTGCACTCTTGCTCCTGCATCTACAACAAGTGTTTTATTAGATGGAACAGCGGCATAACCATACACAACATAAGGTTTGGTATTGGTCCAATGCAATTCGTTTCCGTTCACTGGATGGGTTTCTTCCAAAAATCTACCACGAATCGTAATAGGATTTCCGTCTCCATCTACACCCAAATTTAACTCATCATAAGTATAGGTTTCATCTGGATTTTGAACTCTTCCAGGATAAATAAAATAAGCATCTTGAATTAAAGTAACCAACTCTACTTTTTGGTGATTCGGATTAGTTTCATCTCCAAATAAAATTTTATCAGTATATAGAAAATCAGTTGGATTTGCATCCGCAACTTCAGCAGTAACAGAAACGAAAATATACATACTATCTTTTGCCAATATTTCTACATTTTCAAATACTTGACCTGCCATTCCATCTACCATTAATCGGTACTTAGAAGCCGTTCCATCTTTTAATCTAAGTGAAGGAATTGAAATGTTTTTATTACTTCTATTGTACACTTTTAGGGTATAAGTACTCGAGCCAATATTGGTAAAAACAGTGTCCAAATACACCGTATCTTTTGAAAATTCTAAACCACCTGTTTTAGATTCAAATTCAAAATCGTTTCTACAAGAAGTTAATGAAACGGCAAATCCAATTAGTATTAAAAGTAATAAACGACGCATGTATAGTTAATTTTGGTAAATGTAATTATTAATTTTAAATCTGTAAAAACAAAATGTGTTTAAAATACTTACTAAAACGTTAAATCAGTTGAATTATTCTGTTCGGAATGCTTAATTTTACAAAAAATAAAGTTATGATGTTTGATAGAGAAAAAATGTTGCAATTGTGTAACGATTGGAGCAAAAATACTTTAATGAATACCTTAGAAATTGTTTACACCGATGCTGGTGAAGATTTCTTAACTGCTACAATGCCAGTAAATCCTAGAGTACATCAACCGATGGGATTATTGCATGGTGGAGCTTCTGTTGCGCTTGCAGAAAGTGTTGGAAGTGCCGCTTCTTTAATGTTTGTAAATCCAGAAAAGCAAGAAGTTCGTGGTATCGAAATTTCGGCCAATCATTTAAAAAGCAAAAGAGAAGGTATGGTTACCGCTACGGCAAAAATCATTCACAAAGGAGCTAGTTTGCATTTATGGGAAATTAGAATTGTAGACGAAGAAGGAAAGTTAATTTCGCTTTGTAAATTAACGAATATGGTATTATCGAGAAGACAATAATGACTAGACCAGATAAAAATACTTTATTTCCATTAGAAAATTATAACCGACTTTGTTTTTTGAAAAACTTGGTTAAAAATCCTAATATCATTGTTGGTGATTATACTTATTATGATGATTTTGAAGATGTAGCTAATTTTGAGAAAAATGTAAAGTATCATTTTGATTTTATAAATGACAAACTAATCATAGGTAAATTCTGTATGATAGCTTCGGATGTAAAGTTTATTATGAATGGAGCCAATCATTTATCTAATGCAATTTCGGCTTATCCTTTTGCTATTTTTGGAAACGGATGGGAAAATGCTATGGATGAAAAAAGCTATCCCAACAAAGGTGATATTACTATAGGAAATGATGTTTGGATTGGATATAATGCAACTATTATGGCTGGTGTAACCATTGGAGATGGTGCTATTATTGCTGCTAATGCTACTGTTGTAAAAGATGTTGCCCCTTATTCTATCTTAGGTGGAAATCCAGCAAATGAAATTAAAAAGCGTTTTTCTGACGAGAAGATTCAGCAATTGCTTGAATTGCAATGGTGGAATTGGGATATTGATAAAATTACCAAGAATATTCAAATTCTAACGTCTAATGATATTGATAATTTAATTTACTAATGTTAGAGTTTGATAAAATATCACATTATTTGCGTGAAGCAATTCCCTTTGTATGTTATGTAAAACCAAATGAAAACGTTTGGAATTTACTTATACAACAATCAGATGAAATTATTGATTTTATCGGTCAAGCTGGATTTGTATTTATGCCTTTTCATGAAGGAAATCAAGTAATAATTCCGTTTGAAGGTAATTTGTTTTCGAAAGGAAATCTTGAAAATTTAGAAAACAAACCAACTGAAAATTTCACTTCTGAAAGCAATCAAAAAGAGTCTTTTGAAGATTTAGTTATCAAAGGAGTTTCGGCTATTCAACAAGGCGAATTCGATAAAGTAGTTTTGTCTCGAAAAATCGTTTTGAAAGAACAAATCGCTAGTATTGAAACCTTTCAGAGCTTGATTTCAACTTATCCAACGGCTTTTCGCTATTTGTTTTTTCATCCCAAGATTGGTTTATGGATGGGAGCAACGCCTGAGCAATTGGTGAAAATCAATCAAAATCAGTTTGAAACAGTAGCTTTGGCGGGAACTCAATTGTATTCTGAAAATGTAATTTGGGCAACCAAAGAAATCGAAGAACAGCAATTTGTTACCGATTATATTATATCTAAAGTAAAAGATAAAGTTAATAACCCTATTGTTTCTGATGCTAAAACAGTTAAAGCTGGAAATTTAGCGCATTTAAAATCGTTTATTTCGGGTGAATTAACTCCTGATTTTCAAGCGAATGATTTAATAAAAGCGTTACATCCAACACCAGCGGTTTGCGGTTTACCCAAAGAACAAGCCATCGATTTTATTCTTAAAAATGAAGGTTATAATCGAAAATATTACGCGGGTTTTTTAGGCGAATACAATAAAGACAATCAAACCGATTTATTCGTAAATTTACGCTGTTTAGAAGTAGAAAATGATGTTGTGAATATTTACGTAGGTTGTGGCATTACAAAAGACAGCAACCCTGAAAAGGAATTTATTGAAACAGAAAACAAGTCGATGACCATGCGAAATGTTTTAGTTTCCAAAACCTTTTAAACTCTTAAACGATAAATTTATAAACTAAAAATGAAATTAGACATATTAGCTTTTGGAGCGCATCCAGACGATGTAGAATTAGGTTGTAGCGGCACGATTGCCAAAGAAGTTAGCCTAGGAAAGAAAGTCGGAATTATCGATTTAACTCGTGGTGAGTTAGGAACTCGTGGTTCAGTTGAAATTCGTAATTCGGAATCGGCTAAGGCTTCTGAGATTTTAGGAGTTGTGGTGCGTGAGAATTTAGATATGCGTGATGGTTTTTTCGTAAATGATGAAACACATCAATTGAAAGTAATTGAAATGATTCGCAAATACCAACCTGAAATCGTGTTGTGCAACGCTATTACAGATAGACACATTGACCACGGAAAAGGAAGCAAATTGGTAAGTGATGCTTGTTTTTTATCAGGTTTGCGACAAATTAAAACCGAGTTGAATGGCGAAGCTCAAGAAGTGTGGCGTCCAAAAGTAGTTTACCATTATATTCAATGGCAAAATATTGAACCTGATTTTGTGGTGGATATTTCAGAATTTATCGGTAAAAAAATGGAATCTGTGTTGGCTTATGGTTCGCAGTTTTATGATCCAAATTCAAAAGAACCGGTTTCACCAATTACTTCAAAAAACTTTTTAGATAGTGTAAAATATCGTGCTCAAGACCTTGGA
>NZ_JAIWOF010000208.1 GCF_020217025.1 Flavobacterium sp.
AGGCTTGTTGGAGTAGAATATGCTGAAGGTTTTACTACTGAAAGATATTTGGCTGTCAATAGCTTAGGCGATTTGAAATAAAATTGTAGTAAAAAAGTAAAAAAAATCTTTGCAAGATAGAAGTAAACCCCTATATTTGCACTCGCAAAACAAATGGTGATTGTAGCTCAGTTGGTTAGAGCGTCGGATTGTGGTTCCGAAGGTCGCGGGTTCGAGACCCGTCTTTCACCCTTAACATTGGAAAGCCCTGAAGTAATTCAGGGCTTTTTTTATTCCACAAACTTTCTTTAAATCGAAGTATCAATTTTATACGTCATCGTAAGTGTCAATACATATTGAATACCGACTTCCGTTTGGTTGGGATTGATGACTTTGTCAAAACCTGCACTTGAAATTCCGTCGTAGTAGAAAGTTTTATTTTTTCGGGCGATTTTCTTTAAATAGGGACTTCTATTGTTGTAATTGATTTGAATTTCTGCCGTTTCAAAGGCTTGATAGGTTTTGTATTGTGTTTCTGGGAAAACGGTTGCAAATTCTTCTGTAGCATTTGGAGTTCCAACGATTCGTTTTCCAAACGATTTCATGTATCGGATTTTTTTCGCTTCGGCTAAAACTAAGGCTTCATCAAAAAGAGCATTGTGAATTACATTCGTATCGGAATTAAAATAATCTACTTTTATCACATCATGAATTTCAAAATCGGAAGCTAAAGCAATTAATTTTTCCAAACTATTTACGTTTGAAGTCGTAATAATGATATTCTTTTTGATTTCAAATCCTTTATCCACTTGTTCCGAATTCAAGCCGCTCACTTCAAAATCATAAATTTTAGTTTGCGAAATAAAATCGATGTACACGTTTTCTTTTTTAATTCCTAAGGTTTTAATTTTGTCTAAAAATCCGTCAATTCGAGCATTAATTTTTTTACTACAACCCGAAACGGTTTCGTCTTCTTCGTTTAAACCTAACGTAATCACAAAACCATCGGCTTTTTTGTTCTGAAGCAATTTTACAGTAACCGTTAAATGATTGTCGTTAATAGAAACCACGGTGTTATTAGGTAAGTTACTCTGATTGTAATTGTTGCCGTTGTATGAGTTGTTTCCATAAATTTGGTTACCGCTAATTTGTGCCTGAGAAACGCTAAAAGTGAGCAATAAGGTAACAATAATCCAATTGATTTTTCCGTTTAAATGCAATACTGTTGTTTTCATAATTTTATATTTTTAAAGATTTAATGGCAATAGTACTTTGGAAATTAGAAAAACGTTTGGCAAAACCACTTTCCACTATCTGTAAAGATTTTTCGCTACATTTACAGTGGTTTTACAGTAGAAAAAAAATTGCAATCCATTACTTTTGACCCGAATAAAATTCATGAATCCATTAGACGTATTTCAACAACTTAAAAACGATGTGCTTTTGACCTATCAGAAGCAGTATCCTTATTTTGAGGGAAATTGGAAAACGTTTAGTTCGCAAGACATTCAAAATTTAATCCATTTGATTGCTATTCAAGTAAAACAAACGGTCAGCGAAAAATGGATTTACACGCATTTGAAAGTCGAAAACAACGATAAATTGCCACGAAAAGATATGTTGGATATTTTATCGCAATTGGTCGGTTATTCGGGTTGGGATGAATATGTGTTTAAATGGAAAGAAGAAGTAGTTCCAAATGTGGCTCAACCAAAACGAAATAATAAAGTTGTTTTTAGTGTTGGATTTATTGGTTTGTTTTTGATGGGAATTTTAATCTATCGTTATTTGAATAGGGAAGAAGTACAAATCATTCCCGTAAAAAATGCCTTTACCGAAGAGCAAATCAATAGTGAAGAAGTGAAAGCGGTAATGATTGAAAATGATGTGGAAACACCAATTGAAATTGTAGATTCAAAAATTCAAATTACGACAAAGGAAAGTGCTAAAATTGTACTGAAAAGTCCGTATTATAAAGACAAAACGGTTGTTTTAGGAAAGGAAAATCCAAATGAAATCAACTTACAACCAGATGATTATGCGATGATGCTAAAAGGTTTTATGAAATCGGATATTAAAGATTGGGAAACCCGAAAAGAGCAATTGCAAAAGATTTTAGCCGATGATTTAGAAGTTTTGGTGATGTTGAAAAATGATTTGGGAATTGAATATTTCAACAAGCAAGAATTTTCAGAAAAGTTGATTGTTCCAAGTGTTTCTTTGAAGCGAATGAAGGTGATTGATATTCAAAGTAATGACAAGAATGAGATTAAATTTATACGAATTATACAAGAATAAGATGTTATTAAGAAGCTGTATTTTATTGTTTTTAGTTGGTACATTTTCCGTTTTTGGTCAAAATGCGAATACGCCTGCTTCAACGGCAATAAAAGCAAATTTCACAATGGCTTCTGTAAAAGCGTACCAAGAAAGTGCGACTTTAAAAGTGGAAGATTATTACCAATATCTAACTTTATTATCAAGTGAATCAACATCCGAAACTTTAAAAGCTGAAATTAAAAGCAGTATTTACAGCTTATTTGAAAGTGAAAATATAAAAGTTATCGATTTTACCTCAACTGAAAATGCTACTATTTCATTGCATGAATTGATTGATAAAATTACGAATAAGAACTTTTCATTTTCGGTTGCTAATTTTGAAAATTCTATCGTATCAACGGATTATTGGACAACACAATACCAACTTACTGTTATGCAAAACAAAATTCCAATGGAATTTCAATATTATCAAAAAATTGGATTTAAACCTGTTGTGAAGACTTTTGGAACCACCAAAAAAGAAGTTTGGACTTTGTTTTTAGGAGAAGTTACCTTGCCATAAATTTTCTACTTTACGGATTTCCGTATTTATCATGAAAGTAATTTCTTATATTTGGAACTTTAACACCAATTAAACAATGAGAAAATTACTTATCATCTTCATTGGAATTACCGCTTTTGGTCAATCTAATTTAGATAAAGAAACTGCTAAAATAGTAGATGAAGGCAAAATGCTTTATAATTCAGAAATGGCTTCGTGGTATGGTACTGATATTTTTATTGAAATCTATAAGAATTCAGAAAATATAGGCGGTTATTTTTCATATACGGATAACGATGTTCCAAAATGTATCTTTTTTTCAAAAGATAAAAAACCAAAAGTTATTGGCACAATCAATTTTGAAGCTAAAATTAAATTGGAAACAGCAAAAGCCGATTTAAAAGAAAGAGAATTCACCAAAAATGAATTGGACTATTATGAGCTTAGAAAAGAAGCTATGAATATTATTTATTCCGATACTCTTTTTAAACATTATAATAATACGAGTTTTAATGTTGTGCCAATTATTAATAAAAAAGAAAAAAAAGTATTTGTTTTAACCGGACCAAAAGTTAATAACGTTATTATTTTAGGAAATGATTATTTAATGAATTTTGACAAAAATAATAAACTGTTAAATCGTAAAGCACTCCATAAAAATATTATTCCAATCCAAATTGATGGAGATAAAAAAATTGAGGCTACAATGCACAGTCATTTACCAGAGACTGGCGAATTTATTACTTCAACTGATATTTGTACTTTAATGCTTTATGGAAAACTTTACAATTTAAAAGAACACTTTGTTGTTTCTGAAAAGTATGTTTCCGTTTGGGATTATGAAAAAGATACTTTAAATGTGATGACTAGAGAAGCTTTTGAGAAAATGTTAGAAGAATAATGATTCCTCTTTTCTAGAGTAAAAAAACAAAAAAAGCCTTGAATTTCTTCAAGGCTTTTTTTGTTTTTCATAGCAAAGTTTCCCAGTTCAATTAGAATACTAATTTCACTTTTAATTCGAATTCGTCGCTGATTGTTTTGTCTCCTAAGTTGTCGAAGAAACTTCCAGATCCGTATTGGATTCCGTATTTAGTTCTGTCAACTTTTAAAGAAGTTTCAGCAGCATTTTTTCCAACAGTTAAATCAAATTTGATTGATTCTGTTTTCCCTTTGATTGTTAAGTCAGCAGTTACAGCGTAAACACCATTTCCTTTTTCACCAAGAGATTTGATAACTAAAGTAGCCGTTGGGAATTTTTCAACACCAAAGAAATCGTCAGATTTTAAGTGACCATCTAAGTTTGCTTTACTTTTTCCGTCTAAGTCAGTTGTATTAATTGTAGTCATGTCAACTGTAAAGTTTCCACCAACTAATTTTTTTCCTTTGAAAATTAAAGCTCCATCTTTTAAAGTAATTGTACCTTCGTGAGAACCTGTTACTTTTTTACCAACCCAGTTGATAGTACTTTTTGAAGCATCTACTTTTTTACTTGTTTGTGCAGTAGTTGCAAATGATACGAAAGCTACAAGAGCTAAAGCGATTGATTTGAAATTTTTCATGTTTTGAATTGTTTTAAATGTTAATGGTTATAATTAAATAGTAGTAAATAATTCTTGTTTTGGTTTTCTAACTTTTGCATAGTGTTGCGTTGCATCTTCTTCATGACGATATCCAACAGCTGCTACTAATGAAGCGTTTAATCCTAATGCGTTTAATCCTAAAATTTCATTGTATTTTTCTGGTTCAAAACCTTCCATTGGTGTAACGTCGATTTTTAATTCAGCTGCAGCATTTAAAAGATTTCCTAAAGCTAAATACGTTTGTTTTGAAGTCCAAACCGCTTTTTGCTCCAATGGTAACGGAACAATTTTAGATTTCATAAAGTCTGAATATCCTTTTAAATCCTCAACTGATAAACCTCTTGTATTAGCAATGTTTTGAACATAATCATCAATGTGTTGGTCTTGAACGTCCACAATGTTAGCAAATACTAATAGGTGAGAAGCTTCAACAATTTGCGATTGTCCCCAAGAAGCTGGTTGTAATTGCGCTCTAACTTCTGGATTTTCGATGATAAATACTTTGTATAACTGTAAACCATAAGAAGACGAACTCAATTGGATTGCATCTTTTAAAGTTTCTAAATCAGCTGCTGATATTTTTTTTGCAGCATCAAATTTTTTTGTAGCGTAACGCCATTTCTGATTTTCTATAAAATTTGTCATAGTAATTTTTGGGTTTTTAATTTCTAAATTTTTCAAGTAATTCGTTTAATAATTCTAATTCTGCAACGGTCAAATTTTGAGAAAAAGATTGTTCGTGTGCTTCAACTAATGGATCCAATTGCAATAATAGTTCCAAACCTTTCTCCGTAATGGTAATTTCCATTTTACGGCGATTGATGGGGCAAACTTCTCGAAGCACTAATTCTTTTAATAACAATTTGTCAACTAAACGTGTAGTGTTACTGGTTTTCGCAATCATGCGTTCTTGTATCATACACATATTAGCAGGCTTTCCTTTCTGACCTCTTAAGATGCGTAACACATTAAATTGTTCAGGGGAAAGGTCAAATGGTTTTAATATCTCATTAAACTTTTCCGAAATGACATTTTGAGTGTACATTACATTTAGTAATGTTTTCTTCTCCATTGCCATTGGCGAGTTTGGTTTTATGATTTCTTCTATTCTCATTTGATGTTGTAAAATTTGTATGTACAAATGTAGTTAACTATTTTATTTGTATGTACAAATGTTTAATAAATTTTTGTTAAAGTTTTAAAATTGCATTTTTTGATAGTACTTTTGGAAAAAAAAGATACAATGACAAACTTAGATCAAAATACGTGGTGGAGCCAGTTTTCGCAAGATGAGAACGGTGTTATATTAGATGTTCGTACTGAAGATGAATTTAACGCAGGTTATATTCCAGGTGCGATTAATATTGATATCTATAAAGGACAAGGTTTTATCTATAGAGTAGAGGAGTTGGATAAATCGAAAAATTATTATGTGTATTGTGCCCGCTGGTGTACGTAGTGCCAACGCTTGTAACGCCATGGAGCAATTAGGTTTTGAGAATACCTTTAATTTACTAGGTGGTTTTTCTAATTGGGAAGGACCAACAGAATAAAGAAAATCCGCTGAAGAGCGGATTTTTTTTGTGGGATAAGTTTTTTAGGAGCTATCATAATTATATTCTATAAGGAATTTTAGATTGGATTATTTCAATATTTTTATAACCTAATTTTGAAAGAAAAATTTCAATTGAATTCTTGTTTAAGTCATAATCTAAAGAAGGTCCAATAATGATTTTTTCGATAGGTAATTTTTTATAATTTGATTCTATTGAATGAGTATCGTTTTTGTCAACATATTCAATTTTATAAAATGGAATAATCAAACTACCATTACTGCGAAAAAAAAGTTTACTGTTATCATTTTCATTAATATTTTCGTCAATTTTATATTCTAGACGAAATTCTTTTTCTTCATCAAAGCTTGGGTCTTTAAAATTTGAGATGAACTCTTCTAGAATTTGCACAATTGATTTTGATACTAATAATTCATAATTATAATCAATCCAATCGATTGAGCTTTTAATATTTTCGAAGTAGTCGAGAATAATTTTGATGATTTCATAAATAATTTTTCTCTGAAATTCTTCTCGATATTCGATATTCATACAATTTATAAATCCACCATCAAAATATTCTAAATCACTGGTTTTAAATCCTACAGAAATACCTTTTCCTTGATTACCATAAGATCTCCATTGACTAAGTAAATCTCCATTTTTTGAAAAACAAGCAATATATCTAGTTGATTTATGAACTGATTCTAAATTTTTTTCAACATAAGTTAAAATTTTTAGTTTTGATTCTGAAACTTCATTATGAGTATGGAGTTTTAGGGTATCTAATATTATGTCCACTCCATGATCATATTCTTTTCTATCATTAAGGTAATTAAGGTTTGTAAAATAAAATGATTGGCTTTCTAATATTGAAATAAAACTCTCTAAAGTTGTGTAATGATAAACAATTTCAGAATTTTCAATTTTGTGATTGAGATTTGGATTTACGAACGCTTCATTGAGCAAATGGTTAGCTAACTGATATTCTAAATTTGCCCAAATTGAATCGTTAAGTTTTATTTTGTTGTTTTCTTCCATTAATTATTTGCTAACTTCTTAATATATCTAACAAACGTCGGTTTTATCTTTTCAAAAATACTAAAAAAATCTTACAATTTCACCCAACAAAAAATCCGCCGTAGCGGATTCTCTTATGTTAATCGTTTTAATTTATTCTTGTCCAAAAGTTTGATTTTCTTTCCAATCAACTCAATATATTCAGATTTGTTTAATTCGGAAAGTAAGCGAATACAACTCTCAGTAGCAGTTCCAATCATTCCCGCTAATTCCTCTCTTGATAGTTGGATACGTAAGGTGCCGTCTTCATTTTTACCAAAAGTATCTTCTAAGTAAATTAAAGTTTCAGCTAAACGTTGGCGAACGGTTTTCTGTGCCATATTTACCATGTGATCGTCGGCCCCTTTTAAATCTTCACAAATCGTTTTCATTACATTCATCGAAAACTGATTGTTTTGTGTAAAGAATTGCATTACTTCGCTACGAGGAATAAAACACACTTCCATTTCTTCTAAAGCTACAGCACTTAAATTAGCAGGCTCGTCACTAATCATCGAACGTTGCCCTAATAATTCACCTGGTTTTACCAATTTTACAATTTGGTCTTTCCCATTGTCGCTTAGTTTCGACAGCTTACAAACGCCATCTTTGATACAGTAAATACCATTAGTTACTTCTCCTTCTTCAAAGATTGGTTCCCCTTTTTTTATAGTGTAAGATGTTTTGCATTCGGCCATACGAATTAATTCATCTTTATTTAAGGCTTTTAATGAACTAAATTGCCTCACAATACACTGTTCGCATTTACCCATAGTAAGATTTTGTTTAATGTGTTTACAAAATTACAAAAATGTATGACAATTATCATATTTTGAGTTACTTTTATATAAGACATTTGTCACAGGTAAAATGAGCAAATTTATGGACGCAGAAAATTGTTTCCATTGTGGTAATGAAATTCTAAAAAAAGACGAGATTGTATTTGACGAAAAGAAGTTTTGTTGTAATGGTTGTAAAACTGTTTACGAAATCTTTAGTCAAAACGACCTAACGTGTTATTATGATTTTCAGGCAGCACCCGGCGCCACTCCACAAGACATTCAGGGCAAATATGACTTTTTAGACAATGAAGAAATTGTTACAAAATTGTTGGAATTCCAAGAGCGTACAACACACATTGTTTCACTCTACATTCCTCATATACACTGTAGTTCGTGTATTTGGATTCTGGAAAATCTACAAAAACTTCAACCAGGAATAAACGCATCGCAGGTTAATTTCCCTGAAAAGAAAGTCCGAATTACGTTTAATCCCGAACAAACTTCTTTAAAAGATATCGTCTATTTATTGAGTTCGATAGGTTACGAACCTTACATTTCATTAGAAAATTTTGATGAAGGCAAGAAAAAAATCGACCGAACTTTAATCTATAAAATAGGAGTAGCGTTTTTCTGTTTTGGAAACATCATGCTGCTTTCGTTTCCCGAATATTTTGAAGTAGAAGAATATTGGATTGATCAATATCGAGGATTTTTCCGTTGGCTGATTTTTGGATTATCGTTACCTACGTTTATTTATTCCGCTTCTGGCTATTATGTTTCTGCTTGGAAAAGTATGAAATCAGGATTATTGAATATTGATATTCCAATTGCTTTAGGAATCGTAGTCATGTTCGTAAGAAGTACGGTTGATATCGTTTTCGATTACGGACAAGGTTTCTTCGATAGTATGGCGGGATTGATTTTCTTTATGTTATTAGGAAAATTATTTCAGAAGAAAACATACGATTTCCTTTCATTTGAACGCGATTATAAATCGTATTTTCCAATTGCAATCACAAAAGTATTACCAAATGGAGATGAAGAATCAGTTCAAGTATATGATATCCAAAAAGGGGATAGGCTTTTAATTCGAAATCAAGAGTTAATTCCAGTAGATGGGATTTTAATTTCTGAAAAAGCATCTATCGATTACAGTTTCGTAACAGGTGAAGCGGTTCCGATTGAGAAAAAATCAGGAGATAAAGTCTTCGCAGGCGGAAAACAAATGGGAAAAGTGATTGAAATGGAAGTGTTATTTTCGGTTTCCCAAAGTTACTTAACCCAATTATGGAGTAACGATGTTTTTCAAAAACGCGTAGAACAACAACATAAAACCATTACCGATAAAATTAGTCGTTATTTCACGCCAGCATTATTAGCTTTAGCGGTAGTTTCCTTTACGTATTGGATTTTCATCGATGTACAAACTGCTTTTAATGTTTTCACTGCAATTTTGATTGTGGCTTGTCCATGTGCGTTAGCATTAACGGCTCCATTTACATTAGGAAATGTGTTGCGAATTCTAGGCAAGCGAAAATTATACTTGAAAAATGCTTTGGTAGTCGAACAATTAGCCAAAGTAGACACAATCGTTTTCGATAAAACAGGAACGATTACAACTAATAAAAAAACAGCTATTACTTATGAAGGAACGGAATTAAACGCATCCGAACTAAGATTATTGAAAAACGTTTTGCGTGGTTCGAATCATCCGTTAAGTAGAAGATTATATGATTTTATTCCAAATCAAGAAAAAATAGAAACTACAAGTTTTGAAGAAATCATTGGGAAAGGAATTTTCGCAGAAATTGAAGGAAATACCATAAAATTAGGTTCGTCACAATTCCTAAAAACCATGACCGAAAACACGCATAAGAAAACTAAAGTGCATGTGGAAATCAATGGTGTTTACAAAGGAAGTTATGTCTTCAATAATCAATACAGAAAAGGTTTAGAGGAATTGTTTGCTGATTTGGCTAAACATTACAATTTAGTTGTCTTATCTGGTGATAATGATGGAGAAAGAAGAATTTTAGAAAAAATGTTGCCTTCGAAAACGACTTTAGTTTTCAATCAAAAACCTGAACAAAAACTACAATACATAGAACAATTACAAAAAGAAGGCAAAAATGTCATGATGGTAGGGGATGGGTTAAACGATGCTGGAGCATTAGCACAAAGTAACTTAGGATTATCAATTTCTGAAAATGTAAATGTGTTCTCTCC
>NZ_JAIWOF010000209.1 GCF_020217025.1 Flavobacterium sp.
CGCGTGTGATGGGATTTTAGATGCAACACAATTCGATAAAATCGCCTTTTTTATGCAATATTCTAAGAATGCAATGAAGACGATTTATATGAGTTTTGGACTTTCTTTATTATATAATATTGTAGGACTAAGTTACGCCGTAACTGGGGCTTTAGATCCTATTGTAGCAGCTATTATAATGCCGCTCAGCACAATAACAATTGTAAGTTTTGTAACAATTCTTACAAATTTGTATGCAGGTAAGAAATAAATTGATTAAATTTAAGAAAATTTTAATACATGATAAAAGTCATGTTTTATAAAAACGAGTGGAAGTAACTTTGTTAACACAATTTAAGGTATGAGTGTCATTTATTTATTAATCTCAATTAGTATAATAGTTGCAATAGCATTTTTGATTGCTTTCATTAAAGCAGTTAAAAGTGGTCAATATGATGATGATTATACACCATCAGTCAGAATGTTATTTGACGATGAAATAGTGAAAAAAGAAAATCCTAACAAATTAATACAAACAGAAAAACAAAAATCAATCTAATTATGGAGAAGCAACAATTTTATTACGACAACAAAATTGTAAGGAATTTCCTCTACGCTAGTATAGTCTTTGGTGTAGTGGGGATGTTAGTGGGGCTTATTTTAGCTTTCCTATTTTTGTTTCCAAACTTAACCAGCGGCATATCGTTTTTAAGTTTTGGACGCTTAAGACCTTTACACACCAATGCAGTTATTTTTGCCTTCGTTGGAAACGCAATGTTTGCAGGTATTTATTACTCAATGCAGCGTTTATTAAAAGCAAGAATGTTTAGCGACCTTTTGAGTAAAATTCATTTTTGGGGTTGGCAGTTAATTATAGTTGCTGCAGCCATTACTTTACCATTAGGTTATTCCACTTCTAAAGAATATGCCGAATTAGAATGGCCAATCGATATTGCAATTGCTCTTATTTGGGTAGTTTTTGGTATCAACATGATTGGAACCATTATTAAAAGAAGAGAGCGTCATATTTATGTGGCTATTTGGTTTTACATTGCAACATTTGTAACAGTTGCGGTACTTCACATCTTTAACAGTTTAGAACTACCTGTTTCGTTATCAGGAATGAAATCATATTCAATTTATGCAGGTGTTCAAGATGCTTTAGTACAATGGTGGTACGGACACAATGCGGTAGCATTCTTCTTAACTACACCATTTTTAGGAATGATGTATTACTTCGTACCTAAAGTAGCAAATCGTCCTGTATATTCTTATAGATTATCAATTATTCACTTTTGGTCGTTAATCTTCATTTATATTTGGGCTGGACCTCACCACTTATTATATACTGCTTTACCTGATTGGGCTCAAAATCTTGGAGTTGTTTTCTCTATAATGCTACTTGCACCATCTTGGGGAGGTATGATTAATGGTTTATTAACCTTAAGAGGTGTTTGGGATAAAGTACGTACTGATGCGGTATTGAAATTCTTCGTAGTAGCCATTACAGGTTATGGTATGGCAACTTTTGAAGGACCAATGTTATCATTGAAAAACGTTAACGCAATTGCGCACTTTACAGACTGGATTATTGCACACGTTCACGTTGGTGCTTTAGCTTGGAATGGTTTCTTATCATTTGGTATGATCTATTGGTTAATTCCAAGAATGACAAAAACAAAATTATTCTCTGAAAAATTAGCGAATTTCCATTTCTGGATTGGTACTTTAGGGATTATTTTATATTCGCTTCCATTATATGTTGCAGGATTTACTCAAGCTTCAATGTGGAAACAATTCAAACCAGATGGTGGAGCATTACAATATGGTAACTTCCTTGAAACGGTAACTGAAATTATGCCAATGTATTGGATGCGTGCAGTAGGAGGAACATTATATCTTACAGGGGTTATCGTATTAGTTTACAATGTAATTAGAACCGTTAGACAAGGTTCTCCAGTTGAAAACGAATTAGTTGAAGCTCCAGCATTAGCTGTAATTTCTCCAAACCGTTTAAAAGGAGAAAAATTACACTCTTGGTTAGAAAGAAAACCGGTTCAATTTATGTTATTAACAACTGTTGCGATTTTAATTGGAGGTTTAATTCAAATTTTACCAACGATTTTAGTAAAATCAAATATTCCAACAATTTCGTCAGTTAAACCATATACACCACTTGAGTTACAAGGTAGAGATTTATACATCCGTGAAGGTTGTGTAGGATGTCACTCTCAAATGGTCCGTCCATTCCGTTCAGAAGTAGAGCGTTATGGAGACTATTCTAAAGCAGGAGAATTTGTTTACGATCATCCATTCTTATGGGGTTCTAAACGTACTGGTCCAGATTTAGCTCGTGAAGGTGTTAAAGGAAAACCATTTAATGGAGGTAGAGATGATGTATGGCATTTTAACCACATGTACGATCCTCAAGGATTAAATGAAAAATCAATTATGCCAAGATACCAATGGTTAATTAAAAATGAATTAGATAATTCAACTATTCAAGACAAAATGAGAACCATGGTAACTTTAGGAGTTCCTTATTCTGAGGCAGATATTAATAATGCTCTTAAACATATGGACGAACAAGCTACTAAAATTGAAACTAATTTATTAGCAAATCCAGAAATTAAGAAATCATTTGGAAAAGAAACAGCAGCTCCGTTGAAAAACAGAGAGATTGTAGCACTTATTGCTTACTTACAAAGATTAGGTACTGATACTCAAGTTAAAAAATAAAAGTTATGCTAAAGTTCATTAAACATAATTTAGAAACCATAACGGGAGTAGAAATTTATCCAATCATTTCGTTGACTATTTTCTTTACAGCGTTTGTTTTGTTCACGGTTTGGGCATTTACTTACAGCAAAGAAAAAATCAAAGAAATTAGTGAAATGCCTTTAAACGACGAATAGTCATAATTATAATTAGAGAGAAACTGAAACAACCATGATGTTTTATAATTTTTGGGTAGTTTCATGGTTGTTCAGGTTCTCATAACATCAAAATTTTCAACAAATGAAAAAATTAATTCCATCATACGTAAGAGTTCCATTACTGTTTGCAGTAGTATTTGCAGCTTTGGAATATTTTATCGATTCAGGAGACAGGCCAGCCTTTATAAAGTTTCCTATGGTAGCTTTATTTTTAGGAGTATTCCTTTTCTTATTAATCGCAATCGAAATTGTAATCGATGCCGTTGATAAAGTTACCTATCATTTATTAACAGAAGAGCAAAAGAAACAATTAGCAGAAGCACAAACGGTTTCTTTTACAGAAAGCAAATGGTACCAAAATATTGTTACTAAACTTACTCGCTCTAAAGAAATAGAAAGAGAAGAGGATATCATGTTAGAGCACGACTACGATGGTATCAAAGAGTTAGACAACGTATTACCACCATGGTGGGTATATTTGTTCTATGGTACAATTATTTTTGCTTTAGTTTATTTGGTTCGTTTCCATGTAATGAATGAATACGATCAAGAACAAGAATTTAAAAATGAAGTAGCGTTAGCAGAATTAGAGAAATCGAAAATGCCTAAAGATGCTGCAGAAGAAGTAAGTTATGAAACAGTAGTAGTTTTAACTGATGCTACAAGTTTAGCCAAAGGAAAAGAAATTTTCACAAACGCTTGTGCTGCATGTCAC
Source organism: Flavobacterium sp. (assembly GCF_020217025.1). Taxonomy (GTDB): domain Bacteria; phylum Bacteroidota; class Bacteroidia; order Flavobacteriales; family Flavobacteriaceae; genus Flavobacterium. The sequence continues at coordinate 3,631 of NZ_JAIWOF010000209.1, forward strand.
AAAGCTGATGGTGGAGGTTTAGTTGGACCTAACTTAACTGATAAACATTGGATTAATGGAGGAGGAATTAAAAATGTCTTCAAGTTAATTTCTGAAGGAAGTAAAAATAACCCTTCAATGGTGGCTTGGAAAGCTAATTTATCTTCTAAAGACATTCAAAGTGTAGCAAGTTATGTTTTAAGTTTACAAGGTTCTAATCCTCCAGGAGGAAAACCAGCTGAAGGCGAAATATGGGTTGAAACAGCTGAAGCGGCACCAGCAGCTACAGCAGCAGTAGATTCTACTAAAGTAGAAGCTCCTGCAGGAAAATAAAAATAGTAAAAAAGGTTTTGGGAAATTCTCAAAACCTTTTTTAAACTAAAATCAGCATAATTATGTCAAATTTACCAGACGAAAGTTTTAGAGATACCATTGCAACAATTAATGCGGAAGGGAAAAGAAATTTTATTTATCCTAAAAAACCTTCTGGCCCTTTTTACGATAAAAGAAAGTTATTGAGTTATTTTCTTTTGGTTTTTTTAATAGCTTCTCCTTTTATTAAAATTCATGGAAATCAATTTTTGATGTTTAATGTACTGGAAAGACGTTTTAGTATTTTCGGATTTGCATTTTGGCCTCAAGACTTTCATTTGTTTGTTATTTCAATGATTGTTGGAGTAGTTGGATTGACCTTATTTACAGTGGCTTTTGGACGTATTTTTTGTGGTTGGTTTTGTCCGCAAACTATTTTTATGGAAATGGTTTTCAGACGTATCGAATATTGGATTGATGGAGACAGAGGAGCTCAAATGCGATTAGAAAGACAAAAATGGGATGCTGAAAAAATAAGAAAAAGAGTTACAAAATGGACTATCTTTTTTATTTTTTCATTCTTCATTGCTAACGTTTTCCTAGCGTATTTGATTAGCAGCGATGAACTTGTCAAAATGATTACCGAAGGACCAACATCAAATTTAAGTACATTAATTGCGCTTCTAATTTTTACAGCCGTATTCTATTTTGTATTTGCTTGGTTTAGAGAACAAGTTTGTATTATTGCTTGTCCTTACGGAAGAATGCAAGGAGTTTTATTGGATAATAAATCAATAAATGTATCTTATGATCATGTTAGAGGAGAAGGTACAAACGGAAGAAAAAAATGGAGAAATGGTGAAGATAGAACCGCACTGGGTCATGGAGATTGTATCGATTGTAACCAATGTGTGGTAGTTTGTCCAACTGGAATTGACATTCGTAATGGTACTCAGTTAGAATGTATTAACTGTACCGCTTGTATTGATGAATGTGATACCGTTATGGAAAAAGTAGGATTACCAAAAGGATTAATCCGCTATGCCAGCGAAGACGAAATCGTTAAGAAAGAAAAATTCAAGTTAACACTTCGAATGAAAGGTTACATTGGCGTTTTAACTTTGTTAGTTGGCGTTTTAATCGGAATGTTGTTCTTGCGAAATGATGTAGAAGCCAACTTTTTACCAATGTCGGGGCAATTGTTCCAACATAATGGAGCAAACATTCGTAATTTCTACACGTATAAAATTGTCAATAAAACAGAACAAGAATTTGATAATGTTACTGTTAAGATTGTTAATTATAAGGGAGAAATAAAATTAGTGGGAAGTCCAGTTATAAAAGTACCAAAACAAGGTTTAGCAAGTGGAACAATTTACATTGATATTCCAGAAAGTTTGTTAAAAGAAGAAAAGGTACATTTAAAATTAGAATTATATAATGGAGATAAGTTGATTGAAGAAACAGCAACTAATTTCCAAGGACCAAGAAACTTTAATTAAAAAAATATAGCTATGAAATTTAATTGGGGAACCGGAATCGTTATTGCTTTTGCACTTTTTATGACATTCATTTTATCCTATGTATTTAAAGTACAGTCTAATGATAAATATGATCATGAATTAGTAGTAGAAGATTATTATAAAAAAGAAGCAACGGTTCAAGGTGACATAGAAAAACAAGAGAATGCGAATGCATTAACGAATAAAGTAACAATCGAAAATACAGCGGAAGGAATAAAAATTCAATTTCCAGCCGATTTTGATTATTCTAAAATAAATGGAAAAGTGTCCTTATACAGACCGTCTAGTCAGAAATTAGATTTTGAAATTTCGATTTCACTATCTAGTCCACATTTGCTCATACCTAAAAGTAATTTGGCTAGCGGTCTTTGGGACATTTCTATCGATTGGGAATACGATGGTGTGAAATATTTGAACAAAGATTCGTTTAGAATGGAATAATTTCTTTCTTTTGATTTTGAAATTGTTCTTGAATTTGAAATTTAAAATTGATGTTGTATTCAGCTTTTATATTTGGTTTAATCAGTAGTTTTCACTGCATAGGAATGTGCGGTCCAATTGCTATGATGTTACCCGTAGATAGAAGTAATGAAGCAAAAAAAATTACACAAATAATTACGTATCATATTGGAAAATTAACGGCTTACGGGACTTTAGGTTTAATATTCGGACTTTTAGGTAGAAGTTTCTATTTAGCAGGAATGCAACAACAACTTTCGATAATCGTTGGGATTTTGATGATTTTAGTAGCAATAATTCCAGAACGAATATTTGCCAAATACAATTTTTCAAAACCTGTTTATAAAGTAATTACGAAAGTAAAATCAAGTTTAGGCCAACAGTTTAAAAACAAAAGCTACAAATCGTTATTTACTATTGGATTATTGAATGGTTTTTTACCTTGCGGAATGGTCTATGTAGCACTTTTTGGAGCTATCGCGATGCAAAATGTTTCTTTAGGAATAGGGTATATGATACTTTTCGGAATCGGAACAATTCCCATGATGGTAGCAGTTGTTTACGCTTCTGGATTAATTTCATTTTCATTCAGAGGAACGATTCAAAAAGCAATACCGTTAGTAGCGGTAATTATTGGGATGTTATTTATTATAAGAGGTTTAGGGTTAGATATTCCATATTTATCACCAAGTAATATGAGTTTATTTGTGCAACCCGAAGCCAATTGTCATTAAATATTTTAGTTAATAGGGTAAAAGAGTGATGAAGTTTTATACTTTATCACTCTTTTTATTTTATAAAAAAAGCCTCATCAACTGATGAGACTTTTCTATTTATTATAATTATGATTCTTAGTTTACAATAAGTTTCTTAGTTGCAATTGCATTTTCAGAAGCCATTTGAACTAAATAAAATCCACTAGATAAGTTATTCACTCTGTATGAATTATCAACTCGTGTAGGATTTTTAATTTCTTGGATGATTTGTCCGTTGATATTGTATAAAACGATTGATTTTAACTCAGTCTCTGATGTAATTGTAACTTCGTTGTTGATTGCAGGATTTGGATAAATTGAAATAGCATTTTCTAAAGCAAAACTTTCAGATGATAATGCTGCACATTGTGCACTATATATTTGACATACATATTCGGGATGATCAATAAACGGATTTCTATTGTTTTGTCTAGCATATATTGCATTATTTCTCGTAATCTCAAAAACACTTACAGGATCGTTATTATGCCATGTAATAAGCATGTTTAAAAAAGGAGTTGTAAATACTTGATCAGAAGTTCCATTAAACATAACGTATGACCAACTAGCTAATTGATCTTGGTAACGTGTTGCAAAATAAAAGTACATACGTGCTATATCACCTTTGAAAGCATTATTTGGTTCAAATACTTGTCCTGAATAACCCGCAATTGCACTTGATCCATGTTTTCCACCATTATTAGTTGTTGAAGAAACTACTGCAACATTTCCATGAGGATTATCACCACGATCACCATTTACTTTTTTATCAGTTGGAGTTACAAAATGTGCATCATGTCGCATTGGGGCTGCTTGACTAAAAATAGATTGAGGAACAATATGTTCTCTATTATAAACATCACATTCTGAACCTCCTCCAGAACCTGTATCCTGATCTGTGCCATATATAAAACCACATTCACCAGCACTACCTGTAGGGTTTTCAGTATACATGTCATAAATAGTATTGTCATTTTCATAACCAGTACCAGTAAAAACATCTCTATCTGAAGTTTGATAGGTAACCCATAATCCACTATAACCTAAATCAGTTTGATTCTTAATGATATTAAATAATTGTGTTTTTAATGCGTAACCAGTTCCTGTTGCTGTACTATAATAACCAGCAGGAATTTGTGCCCAACCCATTAGTGAACACAATAAAAACGTTAGTAGGTAATGTTTTTTCATATCTATTTATTTTTTCTTTCTAATAATGCCATGTAAAATCCGTCGAAGCCACTTTCACTTGCCAAGACTTTTTGGTCTTTGACAAAGTTAAATTCTTTTCCAATTTCTGTGCTTAAGAAATGCTTAATTTGTTCTTGATTTTCTGAAGGTAATACCGAACAAGTAGCATACACTAATTTTCCACCTGGTTTTACAATTTTTGAATAATTTTCTAACACTTCAGCCTGAACTTTTCGGATGTTATCAATAAATTCAGGTTGTAATTTCCATTTACTATCAGGGTTTCTTTTTAAAACGCCTAATCCACTACAAGGCGCATCGATTAAAACTCTATCGGCTTTTTCGTGTAATTTTTTTATGGTTTTTGTACTTTCAATAACACGAGGTTCAATGTTGAAAGCACCATTTCTTTTAGCACGAATTTTTAATTGCTTTAATTTACTTTCGTATAAATCCATAGCAATTAATTGGCCTTTATTTTCCATTAAAGAAGCCAAATGCAAGGTTTTTCCTCCCGCACCCGCACAAGTATCTACAACGCGCATTCCTGGTTTTACATCCAAGAAATAAGCCACTAATTGAGAAGAAGCGTCTTGTACTTCAAACAAACCATCTTTAAAAGCATCTGTTAAAAAAACATTTGCTCTTTCGGTTAAAATTAAAGCATCTGGATAATCTTTGTGAAACTCAGTTTCAATATTCAAATCCATTAAGATAGCTCTTAATTTTTCTTTGGTAGTTTTAAGTTTATTAACTCTTAAAATTACTTTCGCTTGTTCGTTTTGAGCTGCTAATTCTTTTGTCCAAGTTTCCTCACCTAATTCCTTAACACCCAATTCATCGATCCAATCTGGAATAGATTCTCTGAATTTTCTGGTTTTGGTTAATTCATCAAATTTTCCTTTGATTCTTCTAACCGGTGTATCTTCAAAATATTTCCAATCGGGTAGGGTATAACCTCTTAATACTGCCCAAACGGCAAATATTCTCCAAATTTTATCTCTATCAAAAGGTTCTTTTACTTCTGCAATTTCGGTGTATAAACGTTTCCATCTTACGATTTCGTAAATGGTTTCTGCTACGAATTTTCTATCGTGACTTCCCCAACGTTTGTCTTTTTTAAGTGCTCTAGCAACCACTTTATCAGCGTATTCACCTTCGTTAAAAATCGCCATAAGCGAATCGATTGTTGTGAATACTAAATTTCTGTGTAATCTCATTATTTATTTTAAATCAGCCTGCAAAGATACGAATAAAAATAAAAAAAGCTGCCAAAATTGACAGCTTTAATATTTATCCTCTTCCGCTTCCTCTTCCTTCGGAACCTCTTGAGTTTGAATTGCCTCGTGGAGCGCTATTTCGTGGTTGTGAGTTACCTCTTGAAGAATTTCCTCTAACTTCGGAATTTCCTCTGTTACCATTACTTGTTACTGTTCCTCGTTCTCTTGGTGAATTACTTCTGTTTTCAGAATATTCTCTACCACGATTTGATTTTGGTCCATCGTTTCTTCCTCTATTTTCGTTAGTAACTCTTGGTGAATTTCCTCTGTTTTCAGTAACAACTCTTGTACCAGAATTTCCTCTTGTTCCGTTGTTTCTTGGATTACTTGTTTCAGTTCGAGTTCTTGGCGTTGTTCCATTATATTCTCTTGTTTCACGAGTTCCTCTTGGTGAGTTTGAAGTTATTTCGCTTCTATTTCTCGGAGAATTGATATTTCTTCTTGAATCTAATTCATAACGGTTTGAATATCCTGAATTTCTATGTGCGAAGGAACGATTTGGATGCATTCTTTCGTAACCATTTCCTCTTCTTCCATAATAATTGTTATAAACTGAAGCACATCTTCTGTGTGAAACATAATGATAACTGTGACCAAAATTGATATGAAGATGAATGTGATTTCTATATCTAAAAATTGGGAACGGATTCCAGTAGCTATAGTAACTAGGATAATAACCCCAATACCATGATGAATAATACGGACGATAATTTCCTACCCAAAAAGTGGTATAAATTATTGGAGTATGCACATAAACAGGTTCGTAAATATAATTGGTTCCATACATGTAAACATCACCAACAACTTGTACTTGAACTCGGTTGTTGCTATCTCGTTCTACTTCAATTGTAGCGACATCTTGAAAAACATCTTTTTCCAAAACAGCTTGCACCACAACTAAATGCACGTTTCCTTCAACTGTTTCAATAACTCTTAAATAATCGACATAATTATCGTTATTCAAATCTAAATTGGAGATTTGAGTTTTAGGATCATTCAACCTTCTTTCAAAATCTTCTAAGTCTTTTGCATCACCAAAAACAGTAGCAACCGCTCTTAAATCTAAGTTATCGCTGATATCCGAATTTTTTGCTGTAACCGTAGTTTTATCTTGTGCAAAAAGTGAACCTATAGTCAATGAAGCCAGTAAGCTCAGATGTATCAATTTCGTTTTCATAATATATTCGTTTTAAGGTTCTTATTTCTATTTTTGAATAACCAATTACTGTGCCAAAGTTTTTTAAATGAAATTAACTTATTGATTGTTAGTTGTTTGTAAAATATGTTTTTCCTTTGCAACATTTCCATTATATTTGAAAATAAAAACTAACTAATGAAGAAAATAGTTGCATTTCTGTTATTCATAAATATTTCTGTAATAGCTCAAAATAAAAAATTTAATTCGGAAGTAATTCTCGAAACGAAATTGAGTTGTAGAGCTATTTTAGTTGACGATGAAAAAGTTTGGATGGGAATGGATAAAGGTCGTTACGGATTTTACGATAAAAAGAAAGATACCACTATCATAAAAGAAATTCAATCCGTTGCCCGAACTACAGAATTTAGAAGTATAGCAGGAACCAAAGAAGCTATTTTCATTCTAGCTGTTGGAAATCCTGCGATGTTGATTCGTATTGATAAAAAAACATTGGAAGAAACTGTTGTTTATAAAGAAGAACACGAAAAAGTATTTTACGATAGTATGCAATTTGTAGATAATTTAAACGGATTTGCCATGGGTGACCCAATTGAAAATTGTTTAGCATTCATAAAAACGAATGATGGAGGCAAAACGTGGCAAAAAGTAAATTGTGATGTTTTACCAAAAGTTTCAGAAGGTGAAGCCGCTTTTGCAACAAGTAACACCAATTTAACTATAAAAGGAAAATCGATTTTTATGGTTTCTGGTGGGAAGAAATCGAGAGTTTTTGTTTCTAAAGATTTTGGAGCAACTTGGAAAGTTTATGAAACACCAATAGCACAAGGAGAAACCATGACTGGAATTTTCACTGCTGACTTTTACAATGAAAAACTCGGAATTATTGCAGGTGGAAATTACGAAAAACAAGACCAAAATTGGGCCAACAAAGCTATTACTAAAAACGGTGGAAAAACTTGGAAATTAATCGCTGAAAAAGAAGCTTTTGGTTATGCTTCTTGCGTTCAGTTTGTTCCAAATAGTAACGGAAAAAAGCTTATTTCTGTTGGTGGAACAGGCATGTTTTATTCGGGTAATTTTGGCAAAAATTGGACAAAATTCTCAGATGATAAAGATTTTTTTACTTTCAGATTTGAATCAGAGAAAGTCTTTTATGCAACAGGAAGAAATAAGTTGGTTCGATTTGAAATAGAATAAAAAAAAGCGTTCAACTATTGCTGAACGCCTTTTATTTTATAACTAACCTCTTCTTTTTTCACGCATTTGTTTTAATAATTCTCTATTAAAATCTTCTTCGGCTTTTTTAAGTTTGATGATTTTCTTAGCACTAATTACACCTTGTAAGTCTTTAATAAATTTTTTTCTTAGGTTAAATAGATTCTCTTCTAAACTTTCCATTTGAACTAAAAGAGCAGAAGCTTCTTTTTCGCTTAATTTATCAACACTTCCTGGTCTAAAACGATCTAAAATAGCTCTCATTTTTTCATGACGCAACTCCGCTTGTTTGTCATCAAATGCATTGTAGAGTGGCCAAAATTTTTGAGCTTCTTCTGTTGTTAGTTCTAACTGTTCTGTTATGTAAGCAACTTTTAGTGCTTTTACTTTTTCTCTTTTTTCTTTAAAATCCTGTGAAAAGGATACAGATGAAATAAAAAGTAATATAATTGGTAATATAAATTTCGTTTTCATGGGTAAATTATTATTCGTTAATATAGTAATCTAAATTTTCTGATTCGGAAAGATAATCTTCCACAGCATCAGAATTAGCTTCATTTATTGATAAATTATTTTCTAATTCAGCAATGTCTTCATCGGTTAAGTGTTTTGACAACTCAGTGATTCCAATTCCCTGTTGTTGAGATAGATATATTTCTATAGTTCCAGCATCTAAATTGTTTTCTTTTGCCATATTAAAATAAACCGGAATTGCAATGGCAAGTAAAAGAACAGCTGCAATAGCACTTATCCAAACTTGTTTTCTATAAAATAAAGAAACAACTTTAGTTTCCTTTTCTTTAGAAATTTGTTCCATCATTTTTGCTTCGAATTGCTCAAAGTAGTTTTCTGGAACTTTAAATCCCGATTTAATTTCTTTGTTATTTTCTAAATCAAATTGTTTCATATCTATTGGACAAAAATAAGGCTAAAAGGTTTAATTGGTATGTAAAAATTCTTCAATTTTCTTAACTGCTATATGATAACTTGCTTTCAAAGCACCAACAGAAGTTCCTAAAATTTCGGACATTTCTTCGTATTTTAATTCTTCAAAATATTTCATTTTAAAGACCATTTGTTGTTTTTCAGGCAAAATAGCAATGGCTTTTTGTAATTTCAGTTGGATTTCATCGCCATCAAAAAATACATCACTTTCTAATTTATTTATCGCTTTTTGTTGGGCTTCTTCATTTGAAATTCCTTGTTTTTTTGCTCTTTGTTGCATGAAGGTTATGGCTTCATTGGTGGCAATTCGGTACATCCAAGAATATAATTTGCTATCGCCTTTGAAATTTTTCAGATTGCCAAAAACTTTTACAAACGTATTTTGAAGTACATCATCGGCATCATAATGATTTAAAACCATGTTTCTAATGTGATAATACAATGGTTTTTGATACAATTGTAATAGCTTTCGAAACGCTTCGTTCTGCGTTTTCGGGTTTAATAATTCTGAGATGAAAGCTTTTTCGTCTTGCAAAATGCGATATTTGTTTATAGGACTAAAGATATTCAAAAAGGTTTAATTTTAATTTTTGTTTTAGTAAAAAAACAAGTTTCCCTTTGTAACTTTGCTTTGTAGAAATAAAATAACGATGAAAGATTTAAGCAATTATAGAAAATCATACGAAAAGAGTGAGTTATTGGAAAATCAAATTCCAGAAGATCCAATAAATTTATTTCATAAATGGTTTTATGAAGCGGAAGAATTAAATGCAGCCGAGGAAGTAAATGCTATGACCGTTACAACCATAGGTTTAGATGGTTTCCCGAAAGCTCGCGTGGTATTGCTTAAAAAGTTCAATGAAGAAGGTTTTATTTTTTATACCAACTACAATTCCGAAAAAGGAAAAGCCATTTTGAATAACCCGCATATTTGTTTGTCTTTCTTTTGGCCAACGGTGGAACGTCAGATTATCATTAAAGGGATTGCTGAAAAAACGGCTGATGTTATATCAGATAATTATTTTGCTTCTCGACCAGATGGAAGTAAATTAGGAGCTATTGTTTCGCCACAAAGTGAAGTAATTCCGAATCGAGAGTTTTTAGAGAATAATTTGAAAGCCTTAGAAAAAGAGTGGGAGGGAAAAGAAATTTTGCGTCCAGCGCATTGGGGTGGTTTTTTAGTGCGCCCTGTAGAAGTAGAGTTTTGGCAAGGAAGACCAAATCGTTTACATGATCGAATTCGCTATCAATTAACCAACGAATACGATTGGAAAATAGATCGTTTATCTCCTTGATATTCAATTTTTTAAAATAGAATAGAAATAAAAAAAATCCTAAGCTTTACAACTTAGGATTTTTTTTATTTCTGTAAGTAAAGTTTTAAGCAATTGATACTCAAATGTTTAAAACGTTAAATTTTAATGCATTTCATCGATTTTTTTTGTTAGTCACCGATATTTTTGTACTTTAGTCTTGTTAATCAAACACTTAATCGGTTTTTTTGGTTTTTATTAACAAAACAACAACTACTAAATAAAATACGCAACTTATGAAAAAATTAATCATTACTCTTTTTGCCCTAACAATTGGTATATCATCTTTGACTTCATGTTCTGCTGATTCAGAAAGTGCAACAAGCACTACAAATAATTCAAACGAAACAGTAAAATCTTATACCCATTCTGATCTAGAATTAGAATTATTAGACGAAGTTAATGCTTACCGAGTTTCAGTAGGATTAAATCCACTACAAATCATTGAACACATTTCATACAAATCTTCAGAACACAACGATTATATGTTAGCAACGCATACAGTTACTCATGAAGGTTTTGAAGAAAGAAAATCTAATTTACAAGAAGTATTAGGTGCTTACCGTGTAGGAGAAAATGTTGCTTATGCCTATTCATCAGCTCAATCGACAGTTAATGCTTGGGTAAACAGTCCAAGTCATAAAGCTAATTTAGAAGGCGATTACACCCATTTTGGTGCTTCGATTAAAACAGATGAACAAGGTAGAAAATACTACACGAATATGTTCATCAAAAAATAAAATTTCATGTTTGTTTATAGAAAAAGCAGCTATTTGTTAGAATAGCTGCTTTTTTAATGTCCCTTGGCTTTGCGAAGTTTGACAGATTTATTATCTCCATTCAATTAGGATTTAAGCCAAATATACAGAAAGATAATCCATTAAACTATCAAACCCAAATTTCGAAAAGTCACTATTAGCGGCATTTTTCACATGAAATCTTGAAGTTTTTCAATAATTGTTGGCATCTGTAATTCGATTCCTTTTTCAACTGCTTTAGTTGATAAATTTCCTATCCATGTCAAAATCTTTTTGCCAATCCCTTTTTTATCTTCTTGCTGAATTATAGTTTTTAATTCATTACTTTGATTTGAATCAACTCCTAATTTTTCAAGTTCTTTGATTAACTCCTCTATTTTTTGATCTGCGACGATGCTTTGACTTATATTGTCGCCGATATCAATGTTCGAATTAGAATTGTTTCCATAAATATTCTGTGTAATTATATTTTGAACTTTTTGATTATTTGCGTTTGAATCGACGTAATCATTTTCTAAATTTGGAAATTTCTCATTCAACTCTAAAAGTGTGTCAATTAATCTTTGTTTAGTTTGTTCTAATATAAAATCTATTTGAGATAATTGAATTCTACGTTTTATTGCAATTATACTCTCGCCTTCCGTTGTCATTTTTTTAAACTGATTTGTCAAATCCATTGGGAAATAGTCATATCCATATTGGTTTTTTCCACTTTGGCTTTGGCCAAGTTCTAACGTGCCAATACTTTGAGTAATTCTCATTTCGTTAAACGAGTATTCTCCAGCCCAATCTTTTATTGCGGTTACATCCACTGGGATTGTTTTTGTTCCTTGAAATGGTATTATAACTTCAGCGAAAATATCACAGGAAATTATTCTGTATTTTGGCAACTCTCTACCGCTATAACCTCCAATTTCTCCAACTAACCATTCTTTGAAATCATGATTGTTTATTTTATATGCAATAATTTTTGCTCTCGTAAGACCTTGACTTAAAGTTATTTTGTCAAAGGTTAAATCTTCAATTAGTTGTTTTATCATGAATGCTTAATTAAAATTACCACTAACTATTAATTGACATTAAATATATAAAACTTTTATTACATAAAAAAGCAGCTATTACGAGAATAACTGCTTTTATTAAAAATGATATAGATAGGTGTGTAGGTTACATTTTTAGTACGATAAATTCGCTTCGTCTATTTTTTTGATGTTCTGCTTCGCTACACGGAACGTCGTCTGAACAATTGTTTACCAATTGGGTTTCTCCATATCCTTTTGCGGTCAATCTATTACGTTTGATACCGTTTTTAACCATAAATTCTAAAGTAGATTTTGCTCGTCTGTCTGATAACAGTTCGTTGTATTTGTGCGTTTGTCTACTATCGGTATGCGAACGAATATCTATTGTCATGTTTGGATATTGGTTCATAACAGCTATGATTTTTTCTAAATCTTCTGCAGCATCTGGGCGAATATTCCATTTGTCTAAATCGAAATAAATGATACTAACATCTAGTATTTTTGCTAAATCTGTTCCTACTTCAACTGGGAAGATGTTTCGTTTTAATTCGATATTTAACTTAGATTCACCTGTTTTGGTTACTGGACCAAATGATTTTTCAGTAGTTTCATATTCTTCTTTTGATGCTCTTACGTAATATTTTTTATTACACTCAACTTTAAAAGAATATACTCCTTTATCTGAAGAAGTAGTTTCGCTAATTTTATTCATTTTATCATCAAAAAGAATCACTTTAGCATTTGGTAAAATTTCTTTTGTATCTATATCGGTAATTAAACCTGATAAAGTATGAGTACAAACAGTAAAAGTGTAAATGTCGTCAAATCCAGTTCCTCCATCTCTGTTGGAAGAGAAAAATCCTAAACCATCTTTGTTAGTAATGTATCCAAAATCGTCCATTGGACTGTTTAATGGTTTTCCTACATTGACAGGTTTTTCAAATGAGTTCTTATTGGCTTTAGCTTCAAAAATATCTAGTCCACCAAGTCCTGGGTGTCCATCAGATGCGAAAAACAAATTGTTATCAGCATCTACAAAAGGGAAGGTTTCTCTTCCTTCTGTATTTATAGTTGGCCCTAAATTTTCTGGTGAACCAAAATTACCATTAGAATCAATAGATACTTTGTATAAGTCAGAATTTCCAAAACTTCCCGGCATATCGGAAGCAAAATACATAGTTTTTTCATCTGGACTCAATGTCGGATGCGCTGTTTTGTAATTATCGTTAGAAAAAGGCAATTCTTTTACATTCGTCCATTCACCATTGATTAATTCAGCTTTGTAAATTTTTTCCATGATAACTTTGTCATCACTTTTTCGTTTTTTACCGTCGTTGTAATTGTTTCGGGTAAAATACATAGTTTTTCCATCTTTTGTGAAGACAGGTGAGGACTCATTATATTTAGTATTTACAGTTTTAGAAAAGTTTTCTACACTTCCTAATTTTCCTTCGTTATCAATTGAAGCAACGAATAAATCAGTGAAGTTTTGTTTTGTCCATTCGTGAATTTTAGAGTACTGATTGCCCTCGCTTCGAGAAGAAGTAAATACAATTTGTTTTCCAAAAAATGTTGGGCCATAATCATAAAACTCTGAATTTATATCCGTTTTATCCATGGTGTATTTTCCAGAAACGGCATCAATATCAGTTAAATAATCTTTATTCTCTTGGAATAATTTAGCTCTAGTATCGTTTGTTTTTTGAGCAAATAATTCCATATACTGATTTGATTTTTCGTAATTACCTTCTGCTTTTAAGGCTTGTGCATATCTAAAATAATACTCTGAATCTACTTCTTGATTAAGGGCAAAAAGTTCACCATACCATTTAGAAGCTTTATCTAATTCACCATTGAAATAGTAAGCATTCCCCAATTTTTCGAATAATTCAGCAGATTTGTATCCTTTTTCGGCCACTTTCTCATAAATTTCGATTGCATCTATATAAGAGTATTTATCGTATTTTTTGTCTGCTTTGTTTAGTTTAGACCCTTGTGCAAAAGCACCAATTGTGATGCTTAAGACGAATACTAGTGTGTATAATGTTTTCATAATCGGAAAATTTAAAAGAATCTAGGTGCTGAAACTCTACTTCTGTTGAAAAACTCATAGCGTAGGAATATCTCGTGAGAACCTGAATTGTAGTTGGCAAGTTTCGTTGTTTCTAAATCATAACCATATCCAATGAACCAAGAATCGGAAATTTGAAATCCAGCTAAAGCACTCACGGAAGCATCCCATCTGTATGCAGCTCCTAATGTTAGTTTATCAAAGAACAAAAAGTTAGCTGTTATATCTGCTTGTAACGGAGCCCCTTCTACAATTTTACTTAAGACAGCAGGTTTAAAATCGATGTTATCACTCAGTGTAAATACATGACCAGCAATAAAATAGAAGTGCATTTTTTCTTTTGTAATTTCAATATTATTATCATTGTATCTATAAGATTCGAAAAAATTTGGTACAGATAATCCAAAATAAGTCTTATCAGAAAACAAATACAGGCCGGCACCAACATTTGGTGAAAATTCCGTATTCATATTTTGAAATTGAGGGTCAGCTGGATCATATATTCTCAATTTATTTACATCTAATTGAAATAAATTTCCTGTTCCTTTTAAACCTAGCGATAATTTATAATTTTCAGAAATTTGAATAAAATAAGCCAAATCAACAGAAATTTGATTTTCTGCTACGGGACCAATTTCATCGTTAACAAAATTTAATCCTACACCAAAGTTTGAATCTCCAACAGGCATATTTATTGAAAAATTATTTGTTACTGGTGCGCCATCTAATCCTACCCACTGATTTCTGTGGAGCAAGAAAGCTGTAATAGTTTCCCTAGAACCCGCATAAGCTGGGTTTATAAGGGGCGTATTGTACATATATTGAGTATATTGAGAATCCTGTTGAGAATACATACTTTGTAAAATGAATGCACAAATTATAGTTAAAATCGTTTTCATCTTGTTCGTATTTTAAGTTGCTTTAATTTATTAACGGTTAAGGTATAAGTATCCTGATCGATCATGTTTCTTATTTTCTTCATCTGTATATTTCAGAATGTAAAAGTAAGTTCCGTCTGGTAGAAGTTCATTTTTATTAACGGTACTTCTGCCTTCAGATATTCCTTTAAACGATTTAAGATTATTATCATAACCGGTTTCGTCATAAACTAAAATTCCCCATCTATTGTAAATTTCTACTGTATTATCGGGATAACATTCAAGTCCGTCGATGAAAAAGATATCGTTAGAGCCATCATCATTTGGTGAAACTGCATTGTAAACTGTAATATCACAAGCGGCTAACACCACACAATCATCATTTACATTTAAATATACTTCATAAATCATCGGACAAGTATTGTCTCCTAATTCAACAACATACTGCAAAGTGTAGAATCCTAAAGTTACATTAGTTGGATCAAAAATACTTCCTGTTAATCCACCAGAACTAGTAACTTCATGCCATTCTCCAGTTGTAGGAATTGAATCGTCTAATATAGTAAATAAATCTATTGGATCGTCTTCAATACAAATTGCGAAAGGAATTGCGTCGAATGGTTCTTCAACACTAACATTTATAGTTTGTGTAAAATTAGCTTCGTTTCCACAATTATCAGAAACAGCCCATTCACGAACAATAATATATTCATAAATTGAAATGATAGTTGATGTCTCGTTATAAATTACATTTTGAATACCAGAACAATTATCTGTGAAAACTAACTCTGGAACTTCTGGAATTTCAGAACATAAAACATTTATTTGAGTGTTTAATTGGCTTGTTAAAGTAGGAGGAGTATTATCAAAAACAGTTATGATTTGAGTATAACTAGAACTGTTATTACAGCTATCAGTTATAGTCCAAGTTCTATTGATACTATATGCACCCTCACATTGTGACTCTTCTCTGTCAATTGTATCTAATACTGTTATAGTTACATCACTACAATTATCTGTTCCTGTCATAATTGCAGGGTTTGGAATTGCATCACAAGAAACAGAAATATTTTGAGGTAATTCGCTTGTGAAAACAGGATTTGTTGTATCGATGATGGTAAAAGTAGCAGTAGTTGCAGCACTGTTTCCACAAGAATCAGTAGCTGTAAAAGTCACTGTTGCCGA